>JBDUDE010000276.1:0-2450 GCA_040003105.1 Mucilaginibacter sp.
CGGGTTTGGGCCTTTTGCAAAAAAATTACGGGTTGGCTGGTGTAAAAATAACCGGCGATAGCAAAGCTATCCTAATGGTCAATGCAAGCACCGGAAAACCTGTGGAAGCACAAAAGATCCCCTTGAACCAAAAGGTAATATACTTTAAAGCGGAATGCAATTTTACGAACAGAAAAGACGTGGCAGATTTTTTTTATAGCCTGGACGGGAAAACGTGGATACCATTGGGCACACAATTAAAAATGGCCTATACCTTCCCGCATTTCATGGGCTATCGTTTTGCTTTGTTTAATTATGCTACAAAAAATATAGGGGGAGCGGCCGACTTTGACTTTTTTCATATAACAGGTTCCATTTCCCCGGAAAAATAAAGCCTTAGGAGTCAACGAACGCAAAAAGTCAAAAAAAAAATGGAAAATATATCTTACTGTTATTATGTTAGAGGACGCGATACCTCATTGGTACTGATTGATCGTATAAAATAAATTAAAAATTCGCGATGAAAATTAGATGCTTCGGTTGTATTAAAACCGTCATGGATAAAACAAAGAGAAAACTTGAACAGAAGGTATGTTAAATCTCTTGACCCCGACAGGTTATTACACAATTTTAAAGATAATTTCATGGCAAACTGATGGGGAGATACTTAACACGGTCAATTTTAAACAGAATGGTTTGACCTAATTTTCAGAATGTGTCAGGTTGCTGTAAACAGAGCTTTAAAAAAATATACCATGGGTTTGTGGTACCGAGGGTCGTGGGTTCGAGCCCCATCATTTACGCTTTTCTAAAAAGCCTTTTTATAGCGGTAAAAGGGCTTTTTTTATGCCGTTAGGACGGTTTTCGATAAATGAAATTCTCAGTTGAAAGCTAATGTGTTGTGTTTAACACAAAAAAGCAGCCTAACTTGACGAAAATGTTTTACAATGGATTTCGATGTTACCGACGTCGCGGCTCAAACGGACTTATATGCATACCACTAAATGCCGGTTGCTACCGATAATGCTAAGATAATCATACCGCGTTTATTGAATAAAAACTAGTAACAACATCAATGCGGTGTGTTATTCTTTAAAAGAGCCTGTCGGGAGTGTTAAAAAGAATTCAGTACCCTGGCCAGGGTCACTGTGTACCCAAATCTTACCGTTACATTTTTCTATCAGGTCCTTACAAAATAAGAGTCCCATACCTGTGCCAGCCTCATTATTTGTACCTGTTCCGCTTTCAACCTTACTTTTAAATAATTTCTTGCGCTGCGTCTCAGACATACCAACGCCGGTATCTTTTATAGTGGTTAAAATGAAGTCGCTGTCCTGCCGGCTGGCGCTTATACTGATCGTATCATTTTGTCCGGAAAATTTAATTGCATTAGTAACTAAATTGCGGATCACTATACGGATCGAATCAGGATCGGCCAAAACTGTGAAAGACGCCGGCACGTTGTCGATAAGCGTTATTCCTTTGCTTGTTGCCTGTTCATGATAGTTCATAAGTTCCTGACCAGCGACGTTTTTAATAAAAAACTCTTTTGCTGAATTATTAAAGTTTTCCATCTGACTGTTAATCCAAAATAATAGGGTATCCAGGAAGTCAGAGGTATATTCTAATTTTCGTAATGCCTTTGGTATCATGCTCAAAAATTGTTCTTGCGAAATACCATCGTCCTCCAGCAAACTGAATAACCCGCGCAAGGTGGCAAGCGGCGCCCTGAGGTCATGCGCCAGAACCGAGATCAGCCGGTCTTTCAGGGTATTCAGGTCATTTAATTTTCTAGCCTGCTCATTAAGGTCATCTTTTTGCTGCAATACTTCGTGGTTTTTCCCCTCGAGTATCGTGTTTATCTTTTTTTGTTTCAATTTGGACCGGTAATAAACAATTAGGATAGCACCCATCCCTAATATGATAATAAAGAATATGGCGCTTAAAAATCGCTGAGTTTGTATCTTTTGTTGGTAACGTTCATCCTTCCGCTGATGTTGTTCGGCTATTCTTCGTTGCTTTTCCGCAAAATTTGATTCAAGAGCATATGAGGTCAATTTTTGAACGATTTCGTCGCTTTTCAAACTATCTTTTAAATTATCATACTGTTTTCGTGTCTCGTAGGCGTCAAATCTTTTTAAGCCTCCAAGGGCGTTACTTAATTGTAAAGTGGCGGGAATTCTTAGGCCTAACGCGCCTAATTTATCAGATAGTTTTTTTCCAAGTAAAGCATACTGATGGGCCAACCGGTAATTGGCCTGCATATTGTAAAAGGTGGCAAAGCCGATGTAGGCAATAGCCTTATTAAAATCCATTTTATAAATGGTTGCGATTTCAAGAGACTGGTTTAGGTAACTTACTGAGGTCTTATATTGCTTTTTATTTGCATAGCACAGAGCAAGATCAGCATATAATAAGCTGATACCATTTTTATCATCCAGCTTCTTATTAAGGGTCATTGATTTAGTTAG
>JBDUDE010000754.1:0-2448 GCA_040003105.1 Mucilaginibacter sp.
TTTTGAGTTATTCTCCAAGCCCAGGTATCTATTGGTTGTACCGGGCGTAGGCTCTAAAGGCCCGACTATGGACGAGGTGATCGCAAAGGAAATGGAGGTGCTTAATTTTATTGTAGATAAACACAAAGACGATTTCTCATTAGAAGTATTTAAGCAAGCATACGCTTATTACAGTAAAGACTTGTGCGATTTAACCGAAAAGGGTTTTATGAATTACCTATATGTTTTTTTCCATGATGAGGGCTTGCCTGCACTGTCTGAAACTATGAGGCATGGCGGGAAATATAGTGTCGCCTATGATGTGGTTAGAGATATGAAACGTGCGTTTAATAAAACCTTATATGAAAAGCTGGTGGATAACTAGTTTTATTATGCACCGCCTTATATGCCGTTATACGGTTTTATGCGGCAGACTAAAAGATGGCCGATGCTTATACTCTCTGTTATGGAATGGGAGAGGCCGGAAACAAAAGCCGCTTTTAGGGAGTATGCAGTATCATACTACCCAAAAATGAATGTGGATGAACTAATCGGACAGGTTAATAAGTGGCCGGATTATTTATAAAGTAAATTTCAGGCTATCAAGCCATTTGTAACAATTTCTCGTAATCGTATTTATTGTATTTATCCTCCGATTGCCTTTCCTTTTGCAAAAGCAACAGTTCATTTTTGATCTGTATCTTTAGCCAAAGGTCAGCCGGCGTATGAAAAAAATGAGCAAATTTTAAAGCAAGCTCGGTATTAAACCGCCTGTCGCTTCTATAATACTTATTCAGGTTTGCCCCATCCATTTCTATATATTGGGCAAAGGCCGTTTTATTGATACCCAAAACTTTTAGGAAATCTTTTACAAAGTCCTCAATGGCAGACATTTTTTCAAGCGTAACTTGATCGTCCTGTACATAGTATTCCATACGATATTGTACGGCCAACATTGCATTCTTGCGTAACCGTTCGGGCGAACGCTGGCTATGGTGAAATTTAGCACGTTCTTCAATCAGCGCCTTTTCTTCTTTGCTCCAATTATGAGCATCGCTTGGGGCAATGGTCATATCGAAATCTAATTTTTTATCCTCTTTCGCGATACCCATAATAAAATTTTTAAATGTTCCTTATTTATAACTCACCGAGGTATTTCCTGATTAACATTTCCCCGGCTTCTTCCGAAATTTCAAGGATCGGTGAATCACCCAACTGGAACGCTTTATACTTGTTTTTGTACAAATTGACCAGTTTCTGTTCATCTTCCTTTTTCTCTTCACCAACCCTAAAGTTCAACAATCCCGCATAAACACCAACACCATATATAATACTAAGCTTATAGGCGTATGCTATTAAACATCCGGCAACATAATCATGTTTCTTTTTATGCGTCTTATTGTGCGGGGCCACCTCAAGATATGCCATAACAGGCTTTATCTTTTCAGCTAACTGGAAGATCATGCAGCCTTCAATAATATCCGGTGTTTCTTCTGTAACCAAAATATAACCTGTTGCGTTAGGCATTTTTTTTAGTTGTTTAGCCAGGTCGAAATACCAATTTTCATGCAGGGATGGTATTTCTGAGCCTTTCCCCTCCCTGATTAAGGCATCCACCTTTTCCCCTGTCGCAACCACAATAATTTTAACTTTCATTCCATCATCGTATATTCCCCGATCTCTAATGTTTCCATAAAGATACGAAAAGTAAATCATTGGTACAAACCGTACCAATGAAAAATAAAACCTTATTTGTTATATCGCTTTGTACTTCTGTTTAAGCAGACCCATATCATGGCTTACTTTCAAATCCAGTATTTTAGCATAATGCTGTGTGGTTTTGATGTTGGTATGGCCTAACATTTTACTTACGGTTTCAATCGGTACATTATTGGATAAAGTAACCGTTGTGGCAAAAGTATGCCGGGCTAAGTGAAAGGTCAAATGTTTAACAACACCGCATAAATCACCTATTTCCTTTAAATAGGCGTTCATCTTTTGATTGCTCAATACGGGCAGTAGCAAACCTTTGTTTTCACATTGCGGATGATCCTGGTAACTGTTTAGTATGGTTAAGGCTACTGGCAAAAGCGGTATCCGCGAAGATGTATCCGTTTTCTGCCTGCTGGTGAATATCCATTTATCGCCATCCATTCCTATAGCTACTTCACTTCTTTTAAGCTTCTTAATATCCGCATAGGATAACCCGGTGTAACAGCAAAAAACAAAAATATCCCTTACCTGGTGTAAGCGTTCAATAGTCAACTTTTTATTGGCAATGGCATCTAATTCCTGTTGCGTTAAATAAGTTCGCTCTTTCGCCTTTGCAGTCGATTTAAAGTTGATAAATGGATTTGTTGGCAGCCAGTTATTAGCAAGGCAGTGATTAACAATTTTCTTAAGGTGCTTGATATATTTGGCAGCAGATACGCCGCTAATTTTACATTCGGCTTTTAAGTAAAATTCAAA
>JBDUDE010000036.1:0-2443 GCA_040003105.1 Mucilaginibacter sp.
TATTTGCATATGCTTTTACTAATTTAATTGTTAATTACGGGTAATTAGTAGGACGAGGGGAGAGAATGTCACAAATAGGTTGAAGATTTATTGAAATACAAAAAACCCGGCATATATACCGGGCTTTTGCTTGTCTGTATTGTTTTGCACCACTACACTTATAAAAATGCGGTAACATGTCCCGGCGCTTTTACCGAACCGGGTAGTTTGTGCATGCGTCAGCGCTGTTGCACATAACTACACTTACAATTATTTATTAATTATTTTCCCCATTCAGCAGGGTTTTCGCGCCATTTTTTTAATACTTCAACATCAGCCTCGGTGATGTATTGGTTGTCGCCGGCGTATTTAATAAGGGCGCCGTAGTTTGACAGGGAATAGAACGGGCAATTTGCCTGTTTGAAATTTTCAGAAGCAATGTCAAACCCATAGGTAAATATGGCGGCAAGGCCGGCCACATCATAACCCGCAGCGCGCAATGCCTCAACAGCCTGCAGGCTGCTTTTGCCGGTTGATATTAAATCCTCAATAACAACAACCCTTTTGCCTTTTGTAGAAGTGTCACCCTCAATAAGGCTGCCTGTACCGTGTTCTTTTGGCTTCGAGCGTACATATATAAATGGCAAACCAAGCTCCTGTGCAACCAATGCGCCTTGCGGTATGCCAGCGGTTGCCACGCCTGCAATACAGCCAACAGGGCCAAATTCTTCCTGTATTAAATGGGTTAATTGCTGCCTTATATAGGTGCGTATAGTTGGATGCGACAAAGTAACCCTGTTATCACAATAAATTGGCGACTTCCAACCACTAGCCCATGTAAAAGGATTATTAGGTTGTAATTTAATTGCTTTAATTTGCAGCAAAAATTCGGCAACTTGCCCTGCTATCTCAGTATTATCAAACATGGCCCAAAAATACAGAATTTATATTAACGAAAAAGTTATTCTGATAACAGAGTCGGAACCTAAAAAAAACAGCCATTATAAGCAAATTGACGCCACGGCGTTTGATTTGAAAATACTTTACACCTGGATTTTAAGCCACCCCGGCACCTTCTATTACGTGCTTTGCACCGACGCCAGGGCATTTTTAAAAGCTTTGAAAAAAACTGTCCCGCTTATAAAAGCTGCCGGCGGCCTTGTTAAAAACGAAAACGACGAGTTCCTGTTTATTTTCCGCAATAATAAATGGGACCTGCCCAAAGGGAAAATTGAAAAGCAGGAAGGCACAAAAGAAGCCGCTGTGCGTGAGGTAGAAGAGGAGTGTGGCATTAAGGTTAGCAAACTGGACGAACTGGTTTGCAAAACTTATCACGCGTACCTATATAAAGGCGAGGTGGTGCTCAAAAAAACCTGGTGGTTTAATATGCGGTGCCGCGGCCAAAATAACCTGGTACCTCAAAAAGAAGAAGGCATAACTGATGTACGCTGGTTTAAAAAAGAAGACGTTGGCCCGATAGTTGAAAATACCTTTCCATCAATTATGGATGTGCTGGTGAAGGAAAAGCTGGTTGTGAAAGCTAAGGTGAGTTCATAGTTCATCGTTGATGGTTCATAGCAGCTGCATATAATTGAACGTTGCTGTGGACTTTGTTTTTTTAGACTATGAACCATGATCCATCAACTATGAACTAAAGAAGCGCCAGTGCTTCCTTCGGAATAAACTGGCTCACATCGCCGTTGTAGCGCATGATTTCGCGCACAATGCTTGAGCTGATGGAAGAGTAGCCCGGCTTACTTACTATAAAGATGCTTTCAATCTCAGGGTCGAGCGAATGGTTCATCTGGGCGATGGCCTTTTCGTACTCAAAATCGGATACCGTACGTATGCCCCTAATCATGTAACCCGCATTTATGCTTTTGCAAAAGTTGACTGTTAATCCTTCGTAGGCAATAATATGAATGCGGTCATCTGCCTGGAAAACGGCCCTAAGCATTTGCTCTCTTTTTGCGACGCTAAGCAGGCCTGCTTTGGTACTGTTGACACCTATCCCTATATACACCTTATCGAACAGGCTTACGGAACGTTTTACTATGTCTACGTGCGCTTTGGTAACGGGGTCGAACGAGCCTGGGAAAAGGGCGATTTTCATTGCAGCGATGGGTTATACCACAAAGTTATAAATCATTATTTAATATTATCGATTAAATAGTCCGCGGCCATAATTACCGGTATTTGTGTAAATTGCTCAGCCTCGATTTATCACAAATTCGCAACTCTTAACTCCTTTGGTTCGTAATAGGCATAACTTATAACAATGAAATATTATATAAAGCTGCTGCGACCGAAGGACTGGGCCAAAAACCTTTTTCTTTTTGTGCCTTCTTTTTTTGCGAAGCATATTTTTACTTCGTCGAAACTGGGGCTGTTGCTGGCAGGTTTCGCAGCTTTTTGTTGCATAGCCAGCAGTATTTACATTATTAACGATTACCGCGACATCGAA
>JBDUDE010000255.1:0-8141 GCA_040003105.1 Mucilaginibacter sp.
AAAACAAATTCGACGGTATAATTTTCGACCTTGACGGCACCCTTTGGGATAGCACTAACAATGTAGCCCTTGCCTGGCAGGCGGCTTTGGACGAGGTTGACTATTTAGATGAGGTAATGACCCAGGCGCGGGTGCGCACGATAACGGGAATGACTTATGATGCCATTTTCGACAAGCTTTTCCCCAATTTAAATCCTAATCAACGTGCCGAAGTACAAGCGCTATGCGCCAAGCACGAACTGGAAATTTTACACACCAAAGGCGGCGAGCTTTACCCGGCACTTGACGAAACGCTGGCTTACCTTGCCGGTAAATACAGATTGTTCATAGTAAGCAATTGCCAAAGCGGCTACATAGAGGTGTTTTTTAAGATAAGCGGTATGGAGCATTATTTTGCCGGTCACCAGTGCTTTGGGACCAAAGGCAACCCCAAATCCGAAAATATTAAGGATATCGTGAACGACCATAACCTGAAATCGCCGGTTTATATTGGCGATACCATGGGCGATTATGAGTCGGCTGCCAAGGCAGGCGTACCGTTTATTTTTGCGGATTATGGGTTTGGCAAGGTTGAGGAAGGGCAGATAGCGACCATCAGCAATTTTGCTGAATTGATGGAATTTTTGTAGAGACGCAATACTTGCGTCTCCCGCGTGCAAATCAAAATTATACAGGTAATCCAGATTCAATGATGTTATCGGTCCGAAACACAAGTATTGTGTCTCTAGGGCAAAAATGTTTATTAAATTTCCTATTTTTATGCTGATTAAAACATTTACCTGTTATGGCAGCATCAAACACATATTCGCGTCGCAATTTTATTCGTAATGCATCATTGGGTGTGGGCGCTTTGGCGCTTGGACCTGCTTTGTCGTCATTTGCTATCGCCGAGAAAAAGAAATTGGGGATAGCTTTGGTTGGTTTGGGTTATTATAGCTACGGTCAGCTTGGCCCGGCTTTGTTGCATACTAAGGATTGTTATTTAGCCGGCATTGTTACCGGCACACCAACCAAGGCAGAGTCGTGGTCCAAAAAGTATAATATCCCCGAAAAAAACATCTACAACTATCAAAACTTTCACGAGATAGCTAATAACCCCGATATCGATATCGTATACATTGTGCTGCCGGTTTCTATGCATAAAGAATATACTATAAAGGCAGCACAGGCAGGCAAACATGTTATCTGCGAAAAGCCGATGGCATTAAATGCTAAGGATTGCGAGGAAATGATTGCTGCATGTAAAAAAGCCAACCGGCTGTTATCGATAGGCTATCGTTTGCATTTCGAGCCGCACAATATGGAAATAATGCGCCTGGGGCAACAGCACATACTGGGTAAGATCAAAAAAATTGACACAGGCAACGGCTTTACCTACAACGGCGACCCCAACGCCTGGCGGCTGAAAAAAGCCATGGCCGGTGGCGGTGGCTTAATGGATATGGGCATATACAGCATACAAGGCTCACGGTACACCACAGGACAGGAGCCAATCTCGGTTAAGGCTACGCAGCAAAAATTAAGGCCGCAGTTTTTTAAGGAGGTGGATGAAACCGTTTTTTGGGAACTTGAGTTCCCGGGCGGGCTAAAGGCCACCGGCAAATCGAGCTATAATAACGACTGGAGTTATCTGAAGGTTGAGGCGGAAATGGGTAATTTTGAGCTTGGTCCGGCTTACGGATACGGTGCTATTGAAGGGATAGTAAATGGCACGCCCATGAAATACCCGCAAATTGTACAGCAGGCCGCCCAAATGGACGACTTTGCCAATTGTGTAACCCTTAATAAACCCAGCCGCGTACCCGGCGAAGAAGGCTTGAAAGACATGAAAGTGGTTGATGCAATTTATCGGAGTTTGGATTCGGGGAAGTGGGAGAAGATAGGTTAAAAAGTTGTAGTTGTTGTAAAGGTTGTAAAAGTTGTAAAAGTTGAAGCAACGATATATCTTTATAACCGACAATTAACGACTTCAGCTTCTACAACACTTATAACCTTTACAACCAAACTATGCTTTTTCCCGAAGATTTTTTGCATTACGTGTGGAAGTTCAGGCTTTTTGACCGGGCCGGGTTGCAAACTACTGACGGCGAGGAGCTGGAGGTACTTTCAGCTGGTATGCATAATTCAGATTCGGGGCCCGATTTTCAGACGGCGAGGGTTAGGATAGGGGATACCATGTGGGCTGGAAATGTGGAGGTGCATGTTACCTCGTCCGACTGGCAAAGGCATGGGCATACTACCGATGACTCGTACAGCAATGTAATACTGCACGTGGTTTATAAAGATGATAACCCATTGGTGTTACCAAACGGCAGACGTGTACCTACGCTGGAACTGCAAAACCGAATCCCGGATGATTTATACAACCGCTACCATAAACTAATTTTTGGCGAACAAACTATAATCCCCTGCGAGGCAAACATTGGCGCGGTTGACGGGCTTACCATGTACAATTGGCTTACGCGGGTATTGGTTGAACGGCTTGAAAAACGCTCGGAAGCGGTAATCAGCGCGCTGAACCTTAATCGCGGCGATTGGGAGGAAACATTTTACCAGTTTTTGGCAGCAAACTTTGGTTTTAAAACCAATGCGGTTCCTTTTGAGTTGCTGGCTAAATCGGTACCTCAGCTAACGCTTGCCAAACACAAAAATAACCCACTGCAAATTGAGGCGCTGATATTCGGACAGGCAGGATTTTTAAACGGTGAACCAAAAGACGAATATCCCCGGACGCTTAAAGCAGAATACGAATTTTTGCAGAAGAAATATAAACTAAGTCCGATTGAAAATCACCTTTGGAAATTTATGCGGCTGCGGCCACAAAACTTCCCTACTATAAGGCTGGCGCAGTTTTCTTCATTAATTGTTCATTCTAACCACTTATTTTCGAAAGTGCTGGAGATAAAGGACGTAAAGGCGCTGCGGAACTTGTTTTCGGAGATTAAGGTTAACGATTATTGGGAAAACCATTACCGGTTTGATGTGGAGTCGCCGCCATCATCGAAAAGTATGGGGACTGCTTCTATCGATATTTTGCTATTGAACACGCTGGCGTTATTCCTGTTTAGTTACGGCAGGCACAACCAAAATCAGCATTTTATTAACCGCAGCCTTAAGCTTTTGGAACATTTACCAAATGAAACGAACAATATTATAACAGATTTTGTTAACTTAGGGGTGAAAATTAATACTGCGTTCGAATCGCAGGCGTTGTTAGAGTTAAAAAATAACTACTGTAACTATAAGAAATGCCTGCAATGCGGCGTTGGTAATAAAATATTAAAATTAGGTTGACATGCTGCAAAGGATTCTCACTTTTTTTGAACGCTACTCTTTTGGGGTTTGTACCTACCTGGGCGAAAAGTTCAATGTATCTATAGGTAAAATCCGCTTGTTTTTTATATACTCATCTTTTTTAGCCGTTGGCTTCCCGCTTATATTTTACATATTCGCCGGTATAGTGCTTGATATCCGCAAGTTTGTGAAGCGGGTGCATACCAGGGTGACGGATTTGTAGGTGATTTCTTCTACTATCGTCATAGCGGTGGAATACTCTACCTCTTCAACGGATACAAGTGCACCACCTGCCCGCCGCCAGATGCTAAAATCATATCCAATACCGTTTGTTTATTTACCTGTTTAACCACTTTCACCAAATGGTTTAAATTGGGGTCGCTGGCCGGGGCGTCGCTGTAAATTTCGGCGTTATATTGGGCATCGGATAAAAAATCTAAAGGTGCTGTTATAGTCCGCGCTTCGTGATTGGTTATTGCACCGATGTACCAGTTTTCCGCTTTGCGGCGGGCAATTACAACGTACTTGCCGGGTTTGGCATACAACACGCGGGTTTCGTCCCAGGTCGTGGGTACTTGCTGAACAAATTCAAAGCCGGGCTGATTAATGTAACGCTCGGGGGCATCGCAAACCATACCTAAGTTATTTTCAAGTACAACATACATAGACAGCATATGGCAACGGGTGCCCAAAACAAATGGCCGGGTATAATGCACTTTAAATTGCTGTGGCGATGCTGCCGCAAATCCGCCTAAATGGTAGTCAGTCGAGCCACCCAGCATACGGGTGAAAGGAATATTGATATCAGCGTCCGGGGTTACAACGCCATTCCATTTATCGTTTTCGTAGTTCAATGTGCCTTCACGGTTAAACTCGTTTGGGTAAGTGCGGCTGGTGCCGGTTGGCTTATAAGCTCCGTGGAATTGTATATGCAGATGGTGTTGCGCCGCTTTTTGCAATATCTCTTCCTGCATGTTTACCATTTCCTGGTCGTCTCGGTCCATAAAATCACACATCAGACCTTTTATGCCCCATTTTTCGTATTGGGCGAAGGTTTCATCCAGTTTGGGATATAAAGCATAAAAATGTACCCATACCCGTATGCCCACACCCCGTTTCGCTGCCGAATCGCACAATTGCTGCATGTCAAGGCCCGGAACAGCTTTTGATGGGTCAGAATGTGGACCGGGTTGAAAGCCTTGTCCATCGCTAACGTACCATTCGTGCAATCCGTATTCCACCACCGAATGGTACTCAATGCCATATTTAGCGCAGAAATCGACATAATACATATTGGTTTCGTAATTATTTCCGGGGGCAAAGCTGGTATCGGGTATGGCATTGCCATTCCACCATGGAAAGGTGGTTTTGCCGGGCTTAAGCCACGACCAGTCCTTTATTTTGCTCGGCTCATTTAAATTGGTCAGGATGTTTGATTCGATAAAGGCGCCGGGCTTATCGCTTATCATCAATACCCGCCACGGGCTGTTGTGCGGCAACGCTGCCTTAACTTTTAACTCTGTTTGATGGGGCAAGGGCGAAAGGCGGCTCTCCAGTACGCCATTATGTTTCATCAAATACATGCCTGCATAATCGCGTAAGGCGGCTTCGGTAATTGCCAGGTACAGGCCCTTTGGATATTCGAATAAAGCTGGCATATCCATCAACGTATCCGATTTTAAATCGGATAACAAAGTTTTAGTGTAGATACCTTCGTGCGATGTAGTATAATTCTCGCGCAGCAGGGCGGTAACTTTTGGGTTTTGGGTGAGGTTAAATGTATTCAGCTCATCGGTGACATACACCGTGTCGGGCCAGCCGGCTTGTTTGGGAATAATATACCGGAACGCAACGCCATCGTTAAAAATCCTCACCTCAACATTTAGGGTTCTTTTTGCTCCCGATTGTTCTGTTACGGCTATTATGACCCGGTTACATTCGCTGTGTATTTTGCTCGCCTTGCCAGTAATAAGCTCGTAATCCTCCGTTAGGCGTTCAGATTTGGCTGCTGTAACAACCAGGCTGTTGTCAAACATGCCACCTTCTTTAAAGTTGATGTTCAGCCTGGAAATATCAATCATCAAAACACCTTTATAGGCTACTTTGTAATACAGCCCCTTAGCATCGGTACTAAGCCAAAACTTAATTTGATTGTCGGGCGATTGAACAGTGACAATTGTTTTTGCAAACGTGTTTGCCGAAATAAGCAGGCACGTAAAAAATAACAGGCGCTTTAGTATCAACATATTTAAAGGTTTTATCGCGGAACGGATATAACCAAATGTAAGCCGAAATTGATTGGATTTGCTAACAAAATATAAAAACCATTACGAGGTACGCGGCAAGCCCCTTAAATAAAAGATCGCTGCAAGCTGATCAATTACCTGTTGGCCCATAGGGCCCGCCTTGTACCTCGTAATGGTTTACCTGTGCGGCAGGTTATACTAATTTTCCACTGGTAACCGCATCCTGCAAATTGCTCACCCTGAAACGGGGCTTATAAATACGGTTTGATAACTTTTTTACCCATTGTGCGTTGTACCCAAAAACAGTACGGATAACTTTAACACTTGCCGAGCCTGTGGGATACCCATATTTATACCAGCTGAATTTGGATTGATCGATTCGGAATGTTTCAGCAAATTCGGCTAAAAACAAGTCGATCTCGATATCAACGATATCCAAATCAAGGTCGATACTCGTATCCAGGCTCAAAGTACAAGGGTCAACTTTCCTGATTTTGTACTTGGAACAATAATTGACTATAAATTCTTTTAATTGAGGATTTATCTCTTCCATTTGAATTAATAGTGGTGTTATCATTTGTGTTATAAGACGACGACTTTTTTGGAAGGTTGCATAAAATCTACCTTTTTTTAAATCTTTATCACAAAATCTCAAACGGTTAAAAAAGACCGGATATTTACTCCGTCATTAAAGTCAAAATAAATATACGAATACTTTCGTATATTATTGCACGGTTTTAAATCTTTTTTTTAAATGAGCGTTAAAATCAATGAATAAATTGATAAAACGTTTTTTTGGAGGATTTAAATAGTTTTTTCCAGCACAATTAATTCAATAGGCTGTTTTGGGTCGCCAAATTTTTTGTCGACATGGAAGGGTACTATTTCCCCGGTGGCTTTGTAGCCGCGACGTTCGTACCAGCTAATTAACTCATGGCGGATGCTGATAACGGTCATTGTAAGCGTGTGCAGATTTGCCTGTTTGGCGTAGGCTTCGGCAGCCAGCAATAAATCGCGGCCAATGCCTTTACCTTGCAGCAATGGCGAAACGCTGAACATGCCAATGTATAGTTTTGGCTCACGCACTTCGAGGTAAACGCAGCCGGTTATTTTGCCGTTTTCGTCTGTATTTTTTAAAATGATAATTGCATCATCATCAAAATAGGTGTCTAGTGTTTCTTCATCGATCCTTAGGCCGTCCAACAAGTTGGCTTCAGTTGTCCAGCCCTGTTTGGAGGTTTCGCCACGATAGGCGCTGTTTACTAAAACGTTTAATTCGGCTACATCGGCACGGGAGGCTTGGGTTACAGGCATAATATTTTTTTGAAAGCGCAAACGTAGGGAAAAGAGAGCCAGGAATCAAGGGTCAGGAAGCAAGAGGCAAGAATTCAATAATCAAGACGGAAGATGAGGACTACCTCGAAAATACGATATTGATAAAATATTCCCCGCTGTTTGAAACTACGATATCTCCTTTGCCATCGCCGTCCAAATCGGCTATGGCTATTCCGTCGGGATATTTTCCGGTTTGCAGGGTATAGGCTGCTGCAACACCATGGGCGTTCATTATAAACACCGAAATATTGTCGCTGTTATAGTTAGCAACTGCAATATCGGCCAGGCCATCACCATTTAAGTCGCCGATGGCAACGCGGCTGGGCGATTTACCTGTTGCAAAAGGCGAGCCGGACATCAGTTTAAACCCGCCTTTTCCATCGCCCAACAGTATAGTTAAACCATCCCGACCAGTGTTTGACGAGGTAATGGTCGGTGAGTTTACTACAGCCAAATCTAAATTGCCATCTCGGTTAATATCGCCAACAGCAACACCAAAAGGTGAATCGCCGCAGGCAAACGGCGAACCTGCGGTTTCGTTGAAATTACCTTTGCCATCGCCTAGGAGTATGGTTGTATTATTGCCGTCAAGATTAGTGGTAATAATGTCGGTATTCCCATCCTTGTTTAAATCACCAACTCTTGCGCGCTGATAAGGGTGTTTGCCAACCTGTAGGTATTTTACAACTGTACTAAACCCATGGGTGTTGTTGCCGAATAAAATCGCCAGGTGGTTATCGCCCCAGCTATCGGTTAATAAATCTAAATTGCCATCATTGTTAAAATCGGCAACTGCGACACCATGGGTATGCGGCCTAACGGCTACCGCAAAAGGCGAGCCCGGCACGGGTGAAAATTTCCCCTGTCCATCGCCTTTTAGTACCGTTAAATATTTACGGTCGTGATTGGCAAAAGCAAGGTCAGGTCGGCCGTCTTTATTAAAATCGGCTATTGCAATGTCATTTGGGGTATAACCGGCAAGGAAGGTCGAACCTTTTGCTTCACTGAAAATGCCTTTCCCCATGCCGGTTAAAATGGTTACGCTGCTGTCTTCGCCATTGGCAATTACGATGTCTTTAATTTTATCGCCATTTAGGTCGGCTACCTCAACGCTAAAGGGTTTATGCTCAACATTTATTTTTTGCACAACCGGGTGCCAGCCTGTTGCAGGCTGACTGTAATTAATTTTGAACCCGATAAGGAGGATGATACCAGCAATTCCCGTTGTCATCAATGCTGTTTTTTTCATGGCGATTTTAATTAGCT
>JBDUDE010000728.1:0-2437 GCA_040003105.1 Mucilaginibacter sp.
CAATTATAAACCTAAATTATGAGAAGAGCTGTAGGAGAAGGAGTCGAACCTTCACAGAGTGGTTATTCTTATTGCTAAGAGTTTCCCATGATCTCCGCCACCGCGACAAGGAGGTGTGTCTGCCAAAAATTTCACCATCCTACAGGATGTAACTTCAATTGCTGAAGTTGCTGTTGGGGAAGGATTCGAACCTTCAAAGAGTGGTTAGCCCGCTTCGGGTTTCCCATATTCTCCGCCACCGGGACAAGGAGGTGTGTCTGCCAAAAATTTCACCACCCAACAATGTTTTATTTTTTAAAAGAACGGTCAGCAATTGTCATTTGCTTATTACAAATCTAACAGACCTATCACTTTGTTGCAAATATTTCAATAGAATATTTGTATTTTTATCAGATTTTAATTATTCTTGTATAATAATAAAGAATTCCAAATTTATGTCCCACAGAAAAGCCCAAAATTTAGAAATTGATAATCTCGATATCCAGATTTTATCGATATTAATGAAGAATGCGACTACTCCATACACGGAAATCGCTAAAGAATTGATTGTTTCCGGCGGAACCATACACGTGAGGATGAAAAAGTTGGAAGAGATGGGTGTGATAAAAGGGGCCAGTTTAGAGGTAGATCCGCAGAAATTAGGGTATGATATTACCGCTTTCCTCGGCATTTTCCTCGAGAAAGGCTCGCAATACAACGAAGCGGTTAAGCAATTAAAAACCGTAAAAGAGATTGTGGAACTGCATTACACCACCGGCGCATGGAGTATTTTTGCCAAAATTGTATGCCATGATACCACCCATTTGCGCGAAGTTTTAAACGAGCAGATACAAGGTGTGAAAGGCATACAGCGGACTGAGACATTTATATCATTAGAAGAAAGCATTAAGAGGCAAATTACTTTGGAGTAAAAGTTAATTAATAACATTTGGCCCCGCCCTGGAGTATCGGCGGGCGCTTTGTTTATTGTTAGCTACTTATAATGTCCTTTAAGGAGATAACCCAAATTATCTCTTCTTCAATCCTATAGACAATTCTATTGCCGTGGTCAATTCGCCTGGACCAATATCCAGATAGCCCGTACTTTAACGGCTCCGGTTTCCCGATACCCTTTTTAGGGTTATCTAACATCGAAGTAAATAATTCGGATATTCTTTTTAAAACTTGTTTATTATTGGTTTTCTCCCAATACGCAAGATCGCTTTCCGATTCTTCAATCAACCTTATTTCCATACCTCGGCAGGCGTAATCTTGCGATATTTGCCGCTTTTTATTTGTGCCTCTGCCTTAGTCACCTTTGCAATAAATTCCGGATTATATGGGCCCTTTTCAGTTGTAAAATCAACTTTTAAGGCCTTCATTATAGCCTTCAAAGCTGCCAATTGTTCTTTATTCGCCGGTTTAGCTATCACTGTTTCCATAAACAAATTTAACGCATTTTACGTCGTAATAAAAATAAGCATTTGAAATAACTCCCTGTTTTAAATTAATTCCTATCCACCCCAAATTCCTCAACCGACAATAAACTTTCTTCGGCAATTAACCCGCTTTTACAAAACCCAAGCAGGTGCGGGCCATCTAATTGCCCGTAAAACTCCTGCAGGTTACGGTCGCTGCCAAATTTGCGCAGTACCAGGGCGTCATCGCTCATGCTGCTTACCACCGCCCCATACTTTTGTACCAGCGACCAAAACGACCCGCTAAAAATTTGCTTTGATAACCTAAAAAAGCCCACTTTCTCCAGGCCCATTTCGCCAGGTTGATAAGCATTGGCACGGTACACCTCAACTATCTTTTCAATCTTTTGCAGCAGGATGCCCAGCCGGGCTTCGGGAACGCAGGCCTCAATCGTAATTAAAACCACGTCGCTAATATCAGTACGCGATACATTCAGGCTGTTCACCTCGTAATTTAATTTGTTAAACAGGACGAGTACCTGGCCCAATAAACCTTTTTTGTCTTCGGAATAGATGGCAATGATGCAGTGCCCGGCGGTTGTTTTTTGCTTTTTCATGATTAAAAATGGTCGAAAAAAAAAGCCCTCCGTTTTTCGGAGGGCTTACTATGTAATGTTTTAAAATTTACAAATACAATCAGCTAACCCTCCAATGGCCGGTAATCACAATAATAAGCACCAACAATGACAACTGCAGCAGGGCTGGCAGTTGAAGGTTAATTGTGCTTATGTTTTTACCTGTATTCATTTTGGGTTGTTGCGGGCAAGATAGGAATAATTGTGGTGAAATAAAAAACTCTCTTTTCACGTCATTGCGAGTATCCATCAGGGCTCGCCCTGATGGATACTCGCAATGACGAATTTTTTAGCCCTACCTAAACTTATCCTTCAGCGCTGCCAGTTTTATAGCAATATCACTCTCTGGCTGCGGTTCCGGCTTTTTGTTATAGGTTGGTTTTTGAAAATTACGCTGCAGGTTGG
>JBDUDE010000422.1:0-2437 GCA_040003105.1 Mucilaginibacter sp.
TGCAGCAGGCCAGCGTGGCCATATTTGTATTTTGTTCGGAAGATGAAGAGAAAATTCGCCGCCACCAGGCGCTGATGGATTATCGTTTTAACCAGTTTGAAAAAGGCGCAGGCCTTAGTCCGGTAAGTTACGACGACATAAAAGATGTTGAATATTCGCACGGCGAACTGGACCGCATTAACTACAACCGCGCCCGCGTAATAACCGGCACTCCCACAGAAATCAAGCTAAAGCTAACTTGGCTTGCCGAAGATTATAACGTTGACGAAATTATTGCTGTTACCATTACGGAATCGTTTGAAGACCGGCTGGAGAGTTATAGGTTATTAGCGGAACAGTTTTTGTTGGTTTAGGCGAAAGGTTATTTTCGCTACGTCCCGCCCCCTCTCTGGGGAGGTTAAAGGCGAAGGGTAACAGCTGAAAGGTTGTTTTTGCGCTACCTTTTACATTTGTCTTTCGCCTTTAACCTTTCAGCTACGCTAACTCCTCTTCATAATTTTTTATCGCCCTTTCCCTGTCCAAACTATTGTACAACCGCTCTGGTATTTCGGCGAGAGTTGACGGATGGACATTTTCGCCCAGGCTATAAAACTGCTGAAAACTCATGATGAGGGGTTTCCATTTATCAGGGTCAACGCGGTTCTCATGGCCCTCCATGAGTATGGATTCTTCCAGGTAAACCTTTTGGATACGCAGCTCGAAGGTTACTATCTTTCCGCGCTGGTCGGGGTCGCCTTCGGCAAGGCCGTGTACGGCTTCAACAACGGCTTCCATTTGCACGGGGCACTCTTGTATGCGCGGTGCATCTACTGTGTCGCCCTCCTGCTTGGTAAGGCCTGCTATGCCGAATTTATCTTCCTCAAAACGATAGCCTTTTAACAGCTTACCGTCGGGCACCGGGTTTGTGCCGGTTGTTTTGGCAAGGCGGTTTACGGCTGCAACTTCATTTATCGATGGCAGGTTCAACACGCACTGGCGATTGCGCATCAGGTTATGCGTTGTTTTTGAAGCGGCTGCCAGCCCGATAACACACCGCCAGCCCAGCCAGAAGATGGACGACATAGGCGCAAGGTTATCGGTTTCGGTTTCGTTTTTTGTGCCGATAAGTACCACCGGGGTACCAAAGTAAAGGATTGATGGTTGACTTGTAATATGCATTGCTAAATAATTTAGTGTTGTGATTATTTAACAAAAGTACAGGTGAGAGGGTGGCCGGGAAACCCGTTTCTTGCTCACCTTATCCGGAATGATTTAATAGCAATTTCCACCTGCACGTGCGCTTTCAAAAGTTCCGAAATAATACCGTTATTTGTAACTCCATATGTCACTTTTCATCGCATCATTAAATTCGGGCAGTAACGGTAATTGCTATTACGTGGGTAACGAGCACGAAGCTGTATTGATTGATGCCGGCATATCCTGCCGCGAAACCGAGCGGCGCATGCTGCGGCTGGGCCTTTCCATGACCAAAGTGAAGGCCATTTTTGTAACTCACGAGCATTCCGACCACATCAATGGCATTCCCGTCATCGCCAAAAAATATCGTTTACCGGTTTATATTACGCCGCCTACCCTGCAGCGCGGTGGTTTAATGCTTGATGAGGAGCTGGTAATATCCTTCGGCGCATTTGAAACCGTTGTTATTGGCGATTTGCAGGTTGCCGCTTTCCCAAAACAGCATGATGCCAGCAACCCGCATAGTTTTTCGATAACCTGCCGGGGCATTAAGGTTGGCGTATTTACAGATATTGGTATTGTTTGCGAAAACCTTATCAGCCATTTCAGCCAATGCCATGCCGCATTTTTAGAGGCCAATTATGATGATGAAATGCTGGAAAAGGGCGGCTACCCGTATCACCTCAAACGCCGTATCCGTGGCGGACAGGGGCACCTTTCGAACAAACAGGCGCTGGAACTTTTCACGGCACACAAGCCCCCATTTATGACCCACCTGCTGCTATCGCATCTCTCCAAAAACAATAACGACCCGCAACTGGTGCAGCAGCTATTTGATGAATGCGCCGGCGGTGTAAATATTATTGTAGCCTCGCGATACGTGGAAAGCGAAGTTTATTACATCGGCCAACGGGTTGAAAGTTATGCCATACAACAAAGCGGTGTAGTTGATTTTAAGGCACAGCAGATATCGTTGTTTTAGGATTCGGGACTATTAAGTTTTGAATATCTAACGTCGAATACTGAAGTAGTGCAACTACTCACCATTCTCCACTCACAATTCACTACCCTACCTCGTTATCTGCCCCGTAATTTTTCCACTCCAATGCCATGCCATTTTGGGGTCTTCCCGTAACACGGTATCAAACAACTTATGATAGTTTTCTGATGTGCTTTTAAAAAAGGAGGTATCCTGGTGCGCATTCCGCAAATCGCTTTTAAGGGGTACCGAAAATAGCTTATACAAATCGGCCAGGATATC
>JBDUDE010000198.1:0-2431 GCA_040003105.1 Mucilaginibacter sp.
TTATTAACATTTTGTTGATAATCAAATAGTTAAATACTTCTTAAGGGGCGACTAAGTATAAAGTACCAATCGTCCGGCCAGCCACGCTCAATTACACGCTGCACAACCACGTCCCTCATTTTTTGAAAATCAAAATCCGCAAGATCATACTCCCATAACAGCGTTGGGTTTATTTTCGCATCCGGGTGTTTTTGGTATTCGTTAAAATATGGATAATCCACTTGGCAACACTTTTGGCTTATAACAAATATACCATTTTAGCCCGGATAAATAAATTGAAACGATTTAACAACCTTGTTAGTGGCGTCAAATCTAAAATGATTATGCTGACTGATACCGAAATAAAACAGAAAGGAATGGGGTCTCCCTGACGCGCCGGGAGCAGGTGCCCTGCTTTCATTTGCAGAATTTATTGATCTGATTGATAGCAGTTTTATACCCTAAGTTTACTGCCGTATTCCAATCAGCGCAGGCTCCTTCCTTATCTCCCTTATGGTTCTTTATATCCCCCCTGCCACTATAAGCTTTGGCCGATGTAGCATCTAACGACAATGCCTGATCATAGGCTTCAAGCGCACCGTCGAAATCACCATTAGACTGCTTCGCTTCCCCTATAGCTTGATAGATACTTGATTTTGCCTTATCATTGAGCGTATTCCGACCTTGCGAAAAAAGGCCAATTGCCGCGGTATAGTCTTCAATAGCGCCTTTAAAATCTCCGGCATTTCGTTTTCCTATACCTCTGTTCATATAAGCTACAGTTGATGGCCTTAGCTCTATGGATTTCGAATAATCATCCATAGCACCGGTATTGTCCTTTATTTGAAGTTTTATTAGTCCCCGATTATTATAATATGACCATTTATTATCATCTCCTATAATTATGGCCGTGGTGTAATCCTGTATTGCACCGGTATAATCTTTATTGTTTTTTTTCGCAACTGCCCGATTAATATATGCGCTGATATTTGTAGGCTGATAAAAGACCAGTTTGGTGCAATCGTCAATTACCCCACTGTAATCTTTAATTATATATTTCACATGCGCGCGGGCCATATAAGCCTCTGCATCATTTGGCTTTAAAGTGATGATTTTATCCAGGTCTTCAATAGCGCCTTTATAATCCTTTAAAAGGCCTTTTGCCTTAACCCTCGCCATATATGCGTCAACATATACTGAATCAAGCATAATAGCCTGAGAATAACAAATAATAGCGTCTGTATATCGGGCACTATCCAACTTTTGGTTCCCAAGCTTTAAATACTTTTTTGCAGTTTGCGCCCAGGAGCATATGGGTAAAAGCAAGATAAATAACAACAATTTTTTCATTTTTTGAACTCTACATTTTACCCCACCAACTCCATCACCTTCAATATTTCATCAATATACTCCCGGTTATTGGCCAGTCGCGGTACTTTATGCTGGCCGCCCAATTTACCCTTTTCTTTCATCCAGTTAAAGAAAGTGCCTTGATGTGCTTTACGCACAAGGGGGCGGCGCAGGGCCATGTCTTTAAAACGTTTGGCGTCGTAGTCGGAATTGATGCGGCGCAGGGTTTCGTCTAAAATATCAACAAAGCGCTCAAATTCGGCAGGCGCTTTTTCAAACTCTATTATCCATTCGTGAGCTCCGCATTCATCGCCATTAAAGTAAATGGGGGCAGCTGTGTAGTCGCGAATTATGGCGCTGGTTTGCTGGCAGGCCTCTTCGAGTGCGCGTTCGGCGTTGTCAATTATCAACTCTTCGCCAAAGGCATTTATAAAATGTTTTGTACGCCCGGTAACCTGAATTCGGAAAGGCGACAAAGAGGTAAATTTCACGGTATCACCTATCATATAACGCCACAAACCGGCATTGGTACTAATTATCAGTGCATAGTTTTTGTCAAGCACTACTTCGTCCAGCGTAAGTGTTGCAGGGTTTTCATCGTGCAAATGTTCCAGCGGTAAAAACTCGTAAAATATACCGTAGTCCAGCATCAGCAGCATTTCGCCGGGCTCGCGGGTGTCTTGTATCCCAAAAAAACCTTCGGATGCATTGTAATTTTCCAGGTAGTACATGTCATCGTTGGGTATCAGTTTTTTAAACTGCTCGCGATAGGGCGTAAAATTTACTGCGCCATGAAAATACATCTCCAGGTTGGGCCACACTTCCAGCAGGTTTTTTTTGCCGGTTATTTCCAGTATCCGCTTAAACAATAAAATATTCCAGGTCGGCACTCCGCTCAGGCTGGTTACGTTAACATCGATGGTGGCATGCGCTATTTTCTCAATCTTTTCTTCAAAATCCTCCAGCAGGGCAATATCCATGTGCGGTGTGCGGTGCAGCTCGGCCCAAAGGGGCAGGTTTTTCATCAGCACGGCAGATAAATCACCAAACGAGGTATCGGCGCTCAACTCGCTCACCTGGTAACTACCCCCGAGGGTTAATA
>JBDUDE010000114.1:0-8092 GCA_040003105.1 Mucilaginibacter sp.
TTTTGTTCGTAACCAAGGAAGGAGAAAATTAAGACACTTCCCTGAGCTGCATTTATGGAATAGACACCGTCTACATTGGTAACCGCCCCCCCAGACGTGCCTTTTATTCTAACCGTAACGCCGGGCAAGGAAAGCCCATCGTCCCTGCCCGACACTTTGCCGGTAACGTTCCCTGTCTGGGAAAAGCTGGGTAAACTTATCATCATAGTTGATAAGGTCATCCCAATAAAAATCAGGAATCGTTTTAGTAGTTTTCTTTTCATGAATTTAAAATTTAAGTGAAACAATTGGTTAATTATTGAGAGATATTAAGGATAAGAACAGCTGGCTTTAACAGACTCGCATGAAAAACCCAATGATATTTATATGCTGGATTCATCCTGATACACTTCCCTTCTTCGCGGTAGCAACCTTCGCAATTTTTGATATCAAGAATAGATTTGCCGTCCCTGCAATCGATTGCATAAATTCAGCATCAAAAAACGTATTACAGTCTATTGGTGAATTTTTTAACATACATTAAAAATCTTACGCACAGCCAGTTGTCTGCTAAGTCAAAAAAATAAATTAAACATTGGTTAAATGGCAATTGGTGGAACGCATTCAAACGGTATTTAATACGCCGGGTTGAAACTTATTCCGTGAAGTGAAACTAGGGTAACTTAGAAAAAGGCAAAGAGCAGGAATGAATAAAAATATAGACCAAATGTGCAAATGGATACATTTGGCCTATAAATGAGGCCCTTATACCGTAAATAAAATAGCTGAAGTATTCAAATACCACCAGGTAGTGGTCCTGATATTTCTACTTACTACATATTAAGTATAACCCTCAAGCAAGGCTTATTTGTAGTCATCAAACTCTACCCTCTTAGTAACCGCGTGCTGGTTACGGAAAATGACAATTTCTGCAGATGTGCCGATGACCGACATCCTTGCTTTCTGCAAACCCTTCAGACTGTTCGTTGGGTCACCGTTCAGGGATATGATCACGTCATTTGCCTGGAGAAAAGCAGCCTTATGACCGGGTATTATTGATATGACCAAAACACCCCGGATATCATCCATTCCAGTAGCGGATCGTTCCCCCAGCGTGGTCAGTTTTTTCACCTTTGCGCCCATAAAGTCCATTATCTCGCTCCCGGCTTCCTGTCCTGATGCCATAGTTGTTGGAAAATTCACTTTCTTTGCCAGTGCCTTTAACCCGGGAGAAACCACTCCAAAACTGTCCACAGCAATATTTTTGAACCCAACAGAAAATGCAGCAGCGCCGGCCTTAAGGCGAAAATCTCCCTTTGTTGGGTTTTCAAAAACTTGTGGCATGTATACTGAATGCACATCGGTTCCTCTCGCCCGTGCTTCAGACAAGGAGGCAGCGTCTGGAAATACGTTGTAGTCAACTTCTTTCCCCCATACAGAAATCCCGATGGGAAGATAGCCCGCACCGACTATATTGTGTCTGAATATGTCATTACTGTTTTTAAACCATACATGCGGGTGGAAAGTATTATTTATCATGATGTTGTTTTCAACAACACGGTTCACACCTTCTCTCAGCTTAATACCTCCATTTAAACAAAGATTATTGTAAATGATATAATTGCTGGAGCCGTCATCCAAGTCAATATCCCACCCGTGGTCGCAACGGAACCTGTTGTTGCGTAGAATGATTGGCCGGGTTACATCAAGCAGGGCCAAATCCGGGTATACTGCCACAATTGAATCCAGTTTTCTTTTGTCGGGATGCCAATAGCGGTCCCGGCCCCATGAATTAAAGGATCCATGGTCGCCGGTTTCTTTAACTGTATTAAAAACATCGTTGTACTCAATAACATGACCGCCCCACGTTCCTTCGCTTACATTTATGCCTGCTCGGGGTACATCATAAATGGTGTTGTGGCTAAGAGTGATATTTTGACACATGGACAATTCTACACCTGCAGATTGTTTTTCCACAAGGCCAAGGTGAAACATCAGGTTATCGTATACGCTGCAATCCTTCGGGTAATTGTTCGTTTTGGGTCCGGGCGTGCGATCCATTTTCGATATTGGAACAAACTCGTTATATTCAAAACTTGGGGAACGAACTGCCCCCGGATCGCCAACAAAACAAACCGCACTTGCTCCTGCATCCGAAATCTGGCACCCCGATACCGCGCAATTACGGTTATAGTTACTTAAAAATACAGCGTTACCGCCAACGTTAACCAACCGGCAGTTTAGCAGCCGGCAATTTACAGCCCCTTCATACATAACAGCGCCACCGCGATAAATCGTCCAGTCGCTTCGCAGCAAGGGCTCCTTGTTTTGCATAAAAGTCCGTGCCGTTTGCGTAAAGCTCAAACCGGATACGGTAATATTTTTCACTGGCTCCGTTTCCGTGCCGCGGAATTCAAACAGACTGCCGATCTGCGGCGTCTCAAATCTTGCGACCTGCAGGTTAAGACCGGCAGGTGGAAAATAATACAGCGTTTTAGTATTCTTATCATAGTACCATTCGTTCGCCGTATCCAGCTCCTCAAAAACATTCTCAACAAACCGGTATTTTTCACTCATACCCATGCGGCGGTTGTTTTGCCATCCTCCTTCCAATTCAACTTCCCCTTTATCATTTTTCCCGGTAATCCTGTAATGAACATCCCCCCATTGGGACGGGTGTAATGCGTGTACATACCCGCCCTCGGGCCATTTCCAACGGGATATACGCTGTGGTGATAACACATCCTCCGCGGTTCCACCCAAATAATGGGCGGCAGGATTGTAATTGGGATAGCGGGCCATATATTGTAGTTGCCCGTTGACGAACAGTTCGTCAAACCGAACATTTTGCGCTACGGTGGCTTTCCAAATACCATCTTTGTAAGGCTCCCACTTCAGGTGAAGTAGGGCGCCGCCGCTTATAGTTACTTTTTGTTTTCTGTAGCTGGTTAGCGTAAGCGTACTTCCGTTTGGCCTTGAGTCGCGGCTGGTAAAAACAACTGGGCGGTCTAAGCGATAAGTTCCTCCCATTAGATACACGTTAATTTTACCGCTTTGGCCACGAGCTTTTTCTAATGCCCTGGAAATGGAAGCAAAAGGCTTTACATGTGTGCCAGTACCGGTATCATTTCCATGGGGCGACACGAAATAGTTTGTCTGCGAAAACAATCGCGCCGGACAAAGCAGCGTGACAGTAATCACTATGATTATTTTAAGTTTATTCATAAATGATATTCAGCAGCCAAAGGGCAAATGCTGCTATTGTGTTACTATATCTATTTCCGCATAGCCTGCCTCATTGCTATCTTCGGTGTTTTTTACAGCGCTCAGTTTGATATACCGGGCCTTTTCACGGGCAAATTTTACCGTTTGCCACAGAGGATTGTTTTTAATATTAGGAAATTCCCCATGGCTAACCAGTTTCCAGTCTGCATTATTTTCTGAAACGTAAAACTCATACGCAGCAATAATACCTGGACTCCATATACTTTGATCGGGCAGGTACTTAAAACCGGCGATATTTTCGTCCCGGCCTAAATCGATAACAATATCCTGGGGCATTTTTTTGTCTTTGCCCTGGTGCCATGACGTAGCTGGGTCACCGTCTAAAACAACACTTGCTTTTTCGTCATCAATGCCAACAATTTTCCAGCCTTTCCTTGAAATATCAAATTTTTCATGTGTCTCGGGGCTGCTTTTATGGGTAGACGGATCGTACACCATCGCGCGTATCTCAGGTTTACCGTCCGCCGGGAAGGGAGCCTTATATTTTTTTGAACCCGGAACTGGGGCGGTGCCATCTGTTGTAAAGTATACTACCGATTCCTTATCTGCTGGTGTTATGGTTATTTCACCAGCCTGGTTCCTGGTAACAGCAGGGGCGGCAAGTATCGGGGAAGCGTAATAAACCCCGACATTAGAAATAACCAGGCAGGCTTTGGCGTCCGTAATATGAAACCGAACTTTTGTGGCTTTCACAGTCGGGAAGCTTACAATGCGTCTATATCCTATAGTTGTGCCTTTTGCCATTTCCCTCCACCGGCCGTTAACGAGCGCTTCAACGGCAAATGCTTTTACACGCTGCCCCGACTGAATGTGTTCCTGAGCCAAAAAGCGGTTAAACTTTGTTGGCCGGCCGAAATTAATTGTAAGTGAGGCCGCTTTAACGCTGTCATCTGTGGCCCAATAAGTATTTTTATTATCATCTGTCGCGTTGCCTGCACTAAAATCCTTGCTTCCGCCACGTACATTGGACGCCATTGCTGACCTGTTTTTAGCGAGGTTTACTGAGAACGCCGCTTTTACAGTTCTGCCAAAATCCAATACGTTTTTTTCGTCTGTAGGATGGATAAGGCCGTTGGGCATAATCGGGAAATTGAGCAGCAAATTACCGTTATGGCCGATGGAATTGTAATAGGTATCCATCAGTTGCGGCACAGACTTCACTTTTTTATCTTCACTGCGGTGGTAAAACCATTCGGGCCGGATAGAGGCATTTACTTCCGCGGGCACCCATGCGTTGCCGTCCTCCACCCCGTAATGCAGCATATCGTAAGGCACATCACCGGTTGCATTCAGTAGGCTCCAATTTGTATCACCAACTGATCCACCTTCAGTTCCGACCCATCGCAGATCGGCCCGATCCCCGCCATCATTCCAAATCACAATGTTAGGCTGCAGTTTGCGCACGAGTTTATAGGTATTGGCCCAGTCGTAATAAGTTTCACGGTCGATCATGCGGGTTTCATTAGCACCGCCGTAATAGCCGGAACCGCCATTGGCGCCGTCAAACCAAATCTCGAAAATGGGGCCGTAATTGGAAAGCAATTCTGTCAGCTGGTTGCGGAAATAGGTAATATATTCCGGCTTACCATAATCCGCCCGGTTTCTGTCCCAGGGCGACAGGTAAATACCGAGCTTTAAACCATACTCCTTGCAGGCATCTGCCATCTCGCGAACCACGTCTCCTTTACCATTTTTCCAGGGGGCATTTTTTACTGAGTATTCTGTGTATTTGGAAGGCCAAAGGCAGAATCCACAATGGTGTTTAGCGGTAATAATAATTCCTTTCATCCCTGCATTTTTACAGGTACGGGCCCATTGGCGACAATCCAACGCAGTTGGGTTAAAGAGTTTAATATCTTCATTACCATACCCCCACGACTGGTCGGTATAGGTATTCAGCGACAAATGCACAAACGCATAGTATTGCATTTCCTGCCATCTCATTTGATTTGCCGAAGGAACAGGCCCGTACGGCACAGGCGCATTTTTCTGCGCGTGTCCTCTGAAACAGTATAGGAAAAAGGCTGCTGTAAATACACAGGCTTTAACAATTTTGGGTGTTTTCAATACTTTACTTTTTAATTTTGAAATTGGCATTTCCTGAACTTTTAGAACTTCCGAATGTGAGGCCGTCTTTTGTATTAAAGCTAATTTATTTTTTCAGAACTGAATTAATATTGAATTTGGCCGCCGATAAACCCGGTGAACTAACGGTAAGCTTAATATCACCGGTGCTGTGCGTACTCCTGATTACAACCAACGCACGCCCGTGCCATGCTTTGCGGGTATTTCCTGCATATGGGTCCGTGTCTTTCATATCCGCATTTGCTACGCCTGCAATAGTGCCGGGGCCTTCAATCTTGAAGTCCAGCCGGTTTGCGGCATTTGGTTGAAATACCCCATCCTTGTCTGCTATCTCTATAGTAACATAGGACAAGTCCTGTCCATTTGCTGCTATTTCTTTTCGGTCAGCGGTTAATTGAATTTTTGCAGCATCGCCTGAAGTTTTCAAAATAGTGGATTCAACTTCCTTACCATCATCCACGCCTACGGCTTTAAGCACACCCGGCGAATAAACCACAGCAAATTCAGCTTTATATCCATGTTCCTCCGTAGTTAATTTTTCGCCAATGAGTTTGTTGTTAAGGTAAAGTCTCACCTTAGGATACTTTGAATAAATTTCTACCTGGATGTTCTTTCCTGCATACTCCGGCCAGGTCCAGCTTTCCCAGGTTGGCCATACAGACCACAGTGTTTCCTTAATTTCACCTGAAGGCGGGTTCGGCTCTTTAACCGCCATATAGATCTTTTCGTTGTCGTTGTAAAGCAAACTGCGGTAATGCGAAATTGGTTTTCTCCATCCCGTTAGATCAACGTCCCCGCAATAAGCGCCGTGAAAGGGATAAAAATCGTGCTCCCAATGTTCTCCCGCCGTCTCACCGGGATAATAATACCGGCCAATACCTGATTCACCCAGGTAGTCTATCGCTGTCCACACAAAGTCGCCAATGATATATTTATTTTTTTGGACAAGTTGCCAGTTGGCAAATGCGTCGCGCGGATAGGATTCCGTTTGTACAATAATACGGGAAGGAACTCTTACATGATCGGCCGCTGCGCGAAACAGCTGATAATTATACCCGCATACATCATGCGCTGCCATCAGAGGATCGAATATATTCCAATCCTTGTCCCAGGTTGTCATGGCTGATGTTACAGGGCGGGTAGGATCAAGCTCATGGATAAAACCTGCGAGCATTTTAGCCGTAGCCACAGCTTGTGGCTCCTTTCGTTCTATAATCTCATTGCCAATGCTCCACATGATAACAGACGGATGGTTCAAATCCCGTTTTACCATCGAAGTAAGGTCGGTCTTCCACCAACGGTCAAAATAAACGGAATAGTCATATTTGTTCTTGCCTGTTCTCCACCCATCAAAAGATTCATCAATCACCAACAGGCCTAATCTATCACAAGCGTTTAAAAAAGCTTCGGAAGGGACGTTATGTGAAGTCCTTACCGCGTTGAAACCAGCAGCTTTTAGCAGCTCAACTTTGCGTTCCTCAGCACGGTCAAAAGCAGCGGCGCCCAGGCAGCCGTTATCGTGATGGGCACAGCCGCCATTAAGCTTAACGGCTTTTCCATTAAGCTGAAATCCGTTTTCGGCGGAAAACTTGAGGGAACGTATACCAAAACTGGCTTCAGTCTCGTCAGCTATATTATTAATTTTTATGATACGTATTTGCGCATTGTATAAACGGGGCGTTTCCGGTGTCCATAGCGAAGGAGTCGCTACAATTATTTTTTGCGTCACTTCCTTCTCGCTATTGGCGGCCACTTCAACGTTTATTCGATTATAGCCCGCATCTTTAGAATTTGCGTCCCGCAACCGGGTGTTAAGTAAAATGCTTTGAGATAAACCAGTTTCGTTTTTTATTAATGTTTTAATTTGAACGGTTGCTTTTTCCGAAGAAACATCGGGGGTTGTGATTGTAACGCCCCATTTAGCAATATGCACTGCATCGATAACCGTTACCCAAACATGGCGATAGATACCGGAACCGCTGTACCACCGACTGTTCAGTTGTTGCGAATTGTCAACCCTTACAGCTATCACATTTTCACCATTAAAATCCAAATAGGGCGAAAGGTCATAACTAAATGATGAATAACCATAAGGATAAACCCCAAGCGATTTTCCATTTATAAAAACCTCGGAATTCATATAAACCCCTTCAAAATAGATGGAAACTTTTTTGCCTTTCCATGCATTGGGAGCTTTAAAAGTTTTCCGATACCAGCCGATCCCTGCAGGGAAGTATCCTCCCGCGGCCCCGGTCGGGTTTTTAGAGTTTATTTTCCCTTCAATACTCCAATCGTGCGGTAAATCAAGGCTCCGCCAGCTTGTATCGTTAAAATCCTTTGATCTTGCTGCTGCCGTATCTCCCTGGTAAAACCTCCATTTATAATCAAATAGTTGTTTGCGCTCAATTTTCCTGTGATTTTGAGCCTGGCATACAATGTTGCCAACCAATAGCAGGCAGGCTATAAATATCGTTTTCATGCGGGATACTATATTGTAAATATTATACTGTTTCATAATGCCTTATATTTCTTTTGAATAAACGATATTTCAGTGGTTCAAATTTATTGAACTTTTATAACCACTTCGTCTCCTTTAAGCGTTTCGGAACTTGCTTTTAACCGGATTTCTCCGACCTGTTTATTTGATTGAACCAGCACCAGGCAATAGCCGTTAAACGCCATCCGCTGGCTGGCTTTATCAGGTTCGTGGCTGCTGGGGTTACCATTGCCTGTGCCAATAATT
>JBDUDE010000190.1:0-2424 GCA_040003105.1 Mucilaginibacter sp.
AATACGCTGCTCTTCATTGAATATTATTACTTCGTCGCCTTCGCGTACGTCGAGACCGGTCACGTCAATCATGCACATATCCATGGTTATGTTGCCTACGGTTGGCACCAATTGCCCTTTAACCAGCATTTTGCCAACGCCGTTGCCAAAGGCGCGGAGGTAGCCGTCGGCGTAGCCTATGCGGACGGTCGCAATTTTGCCGTCTTTAGCCAGGCTGCCGCTGCGGCTGTAGCTGATGGTTTCGCCGGCTTTTACTTTTTTTACCTGTGCTATGCTGGTTTTCAGGCTGGCAATGGGCTGTAGGCCGGTGTCGGGCGTTTGCATGCCCATGTCGATACCGTAGAGGCCGATGCCCAGTCGCACCATATCGTATTGGGCGCCCTGCCAACGGATAATGCCCGAGGTATTGCTTAAATGTTTAATCACTTTATAGCCCAGCGCGCTTTCTATCTGCTTAAATGCCGATTCGAACTTTTTGATTTGCGTTTTGGTGAATTCATCGTGCTTTTTGTCTTCGCTGGCTACCAGGTGCGAGAAAATGGACTCGACGCGCACGTAGCGGTTTTCTTCCAACATATCGCACAGCGTCTCTATATCCGCGTTTTCAAAACCCAGCCGGTGCATGCCGGTATCAATTTTTAGGTGGATAGGGTAGTTGAGCACATTTTTTTCGCGGGCGTATTTTATGTAATCATCAAAAAGGCCGAAGCTGTATATCACAGGCTCCAGGTTAAACTCTGTCAGCTTATCAAATGCATATGCTTCAGGATTTAGTATCATTATAGGCAGACTGATGCCGGTGTTGCGCAGTGCCACACCTTCATCAATGTAAGCCACGGCCAAATAGTCAACCTTGTTATATTGCAGGATGTTAGCCACTTCGAACGTTCCGCTGCCATAGCTGAATGCTTTTACCATCGCCATCACCTTTACGCCTGGTTTTAATTTGGAACGGTAAAAGTTAAGATTGTTCAGCAACGCATTGAGGTTGATTTCCAGGATTGTTTCGTGCGCCTTTTGTACAAGCGCACGGCTTATCCGTTCAAATTCAAAACTGCGCGAGCCTTTTATCAGGATGGTTTCGTCTTTGAAATTTAGTCCGCGCAGGTGCTGTAGCATCGTGGCTGTATCCGGGTAAAAGAATTTTTCGGCCGTATCAAAATATTCCTGGTGGCCCAATAATGCCTGGCCAACACCGATGAATTTGTCCACCTGCTTTATCTTTATTAAATCGGCTACCTGTTTGTATAATACATCTGCCTGTAAACCAGACTGGTAAATATCCGACAGGATAACCGTTTTTTTACGATGCTGATTTTGCTGCGTTAAAAAGTTCAGCGCAATTTCCAGCGACTGTGTGTCGGAGTTGTACGAGTCGTCGATAATAGAGCAATCATTGATGCCGGTTTTAAGTTCGAGGCGCATGCTTACGGCGCTGAGGCGTTCGATGCGGTCGTCGGATTCGGCTGGTGCATAACCCATGGCCAGCATGGTGGCCCAGCAAACTGTCGCATTTTCAACAGAGGCCTCGTCCAGAAAAGGGATAAGGCACTCAATTTCCTGGCCTTTGTACATCGCCCTTAAATAGTAGTTTTTCTTAATTACGGTGGAGTTGAAGACATACAAATTGGCCTGTTTAAATTTAGTGCTCCAGGTAAAGCGGTTTTTAACGGGGATGTCGTCTTTAAAATCAATCAACTGGTCGTAGTTATGTATAAGCAGGCGGCAGTTTTTAAATAGCTTTAGTTTTTCCTGCACTTTCTGGCTGCGGCTTTCAAAACCTTCATCGTGTGCCGGGCCGATGTGGGTTAGTATACCAATTGATGGCTGTATGATGGATTCCAGCTTGTCCATCTCTTCAACCGTGGATATGCCGGCCTCGAAAATTCCCAAATCATTCTTCTCATTGAGCTGCCAAACCGAAAGCGGCACCCCAATCTGTGAATTATAACTCTTGGGATTGCGTACAATATTTTTATCCGGCGACATCAGCTGGTACAGCCATTCCTTTACAATGGTTTTACCGTTGCTGCCCGTTATGCCTATCACTTCCAAATTAAAACGGCTGCGGTGGTAAGCCGCCAAGGCCTGCAAAGCGGCCAGCACATCATCTACCATTAAAAAGTTTGCTTCGGGGGCTTTTATATCGCTGCCCTGTCGTACTATGAAATTGCGTACTCCGGCTGCATAAGCTTCGGCAATAAACTCGTGGCCATTGCGGCGGCCGCTTAGCGCGAAGAAAAGTCCCCCGGCGGAATTGCTGATGCGGCGGCTGTCGGTTAGTAAGGTGCTGATAGTGTAATCTTTAACAATATCGCCATCGGCATTTAGCATTTGCTGTATTTCAGTAATGGTGTATTGATTGCTGAGCATGGTACGAATTTGCTTATATTTCTGTAGATAGAAGAATTTTTAACGATTTTT
>JBDUDE010000688.1:0-2421 GCA_040003105.1 Mucilaginibacter sp.
AACCAAATTAAATTTGAAATTAATTGTTAAAAAAACACTAATTATTGATTCAACGAATATAGTCCTAAAAAAACCAAGCATTCGTTAAATGGCATTTTCAGAGCTTCTAATGGTAGTTTTACTATAAAATTAAAGCGTAATTTAACACTAATTATAGGGGTTTATAAAATCGGGAATTATCAATAGTACAATTTATTTTCGGGAGTATCGATGTCTTTCAGTTCAATTATTAATCTTTCCAATCCCTTCTGTCATTTATTAGGCGCTTATGATAATATATCTGCGAATTGATTTTGGTCTTATCATTTATTTAGCCGCTTAGTTTTGCAAGGTATTAATTGTCTATGCAGAGTTTCAGAATGTATTTTTTCACAATAATAATTTCGGTTAATTATTTATTTCAGATCACTTCGTAAAAAGTATTACAAGTAATACTGATATGACTATCTGGAAAAAATTATAATTCGGCTTATAATATTCAGACACAAACGGCGTCCAATTAAAATTTAAATAAAACAAAAATATTTTTAATTGTTAAATAAACACTTAAAATAAAATTCAAGCATGTATTTATTTGCTAGCCATGTTGGTTTATGTGTGATAAATATCCAACCGGATGCCACCTCATTCCAATTGAATTAAATTCTTGCAATCGATTGCAAAACAAATATATTTGAGGCATAAACTTATCTTTTTCTTTTACTGCATTAGCAATTCATTATAAGCATGAAGAACCAGTTGGGCCTATTATTGGCGATAATTTTAATTATTCCCTGTTTGTCTGATGCGCAATCAACGGCCATAGCGCCCCGCATTTCATTTACAAACAGGGCGGGGTACTTTACTATTTCGGCAAACCGCAAATCAACAGCACTATACGTAAGTGATAACGAATTTCCGGGTGTTGCATTTGCTGCAAAAAGCCTGCAGAATGATATTACGGCGGTGACCAATTCATCGCCCGGTATAGTAAACACCGTTGGCGACCAAAAGCTATTGATAATTATCGGCACAATCGGCAAAAATGAGTTGATCGACAAAATGATAAAGCAGGGAAAAATAAATGCCGGCGAAATAATTGGAAAATGGGAAGCGCATATTACACAGGTGGTTGATAACCCGGCGCCTGGTATTAAAAAGGCATTGGTTATAGCCGGGAGCGATAAAAGAGGAACGATTTACGGCGTTTACGAACTTTCGGCACAAATTGGGGTATCGCCCTGGTATTGGTGGGCGGATGTGCCTATACCACACCACGATAACTTATACATCGCGTCCGGTAAAAGCACCGATAAAGGCCCCGCAGTAAAATACCGGGGCATATTCATAAATGACGAGGCCCCGGCTTTTTCGGGATGGACAAAAGAAAAATTCGGCGGCGTTAATCACCTGGTGTACGAAAAAATGTTTGAGCTGATACTGCGGTTGAAAGGAAATTATTTGTGGCCCGCCATGTGGGGCAACGCTTTTAATGATGACGATAAACTTAACCCGGTGCTTGCAGATAAGTATGGCATAGTTATGGGCACATCGCACCACGAGCCAATGGACAGGGCGCAGCAGGAATGGAAACGCTATGGCAGCGGTGCCTGGAATTATGAAACCAACGGTGCTGTATTGCGCGATTTTTGGCGAAAGGGCATCGAAAACATGGGCAGTAAGGAGACTATTGTAACCGTAGGAATGCGGGGCGATGGCGATATGCCAATGACTGAAGGCAGCAATATTAAATTGCTGGAGAAAATAGTAAAAGACCAACGTAAAATAATTGCTGATGTTACCGGTAAAGATGCGGCGCAAACACCGCAAATGTGGGCGTTATATAAAGAAGTACAGGCTTATTATGATAAAGGCATGCGTGTGCCGGATGATGTTACTTTGCTGCTTTGCGATGACAATTGGGGAAACATCCGCAAGCTGCCCAAATTGGGTTCGCCTGCCAGGAAAGGCGGGTACGGAATTTATTATCATTTTGATTATGTAGGCGATCCGCGCAATTACAAATGGCTCAACACCAACCCCATCAGCAAGGCCTGGGAGCAAATGCACCTGGCCTACGAATATAATGCCCGCCAGGTTTGGGTGGTGAATGTGGGCGACCTTAAACCGCTGGAGTTCCCGATTAGTTTTTTCCTGGATTATGCATGGTCGCCGGATAAATGGCCTGCAAATAGCTTGAATAAGTACACCCAACAGTGGGCGACCCAACAATTTGGGTCTGCACACGCTGCTGAAATAGCCCGCATTTTAACCCTGTACACTAAATACAACGGCCGCCGTAAGCCCGAACTACTTAACGACAGTACCTATAGCCTGGTAAATTATAATGAGTTTGAAAATGTAGTGACGGATTATAAGAAGCTGAAAAAGGTCAGCCAGACCGCCGCGATGCTCGCGAGAACCACCGGCATGCGCAGTACC
>JBDUDE010000099.1:0-2421 GCA_040003105.1 Mucilaginibacter sp.
CGCTTTCCAGGCGGCCGTGCGCGCGAAATCGGCGTAGGCCGAACGGCACGCATTCCAATCGTCCGCCCCGACGTCCCGCCCACCGAACAGGCTCCGTTCGACCACCGCTGCAATGTGCGAAAAGATCGCCCTCGCACGGGGTGGCACCACCTGCGCCCGCGCGAGATCGCGGCTGGTGATTGCCGGCCGCACGAGCCCGGGGCGGCGTCGGCCGATATCCTCAACACTGCGGATGAGCAGGTGGTGAAAAATTTAATTGCCTTTAAGGAAGACTTGAAGAAAAAGGTGGAAGAATCGGCGAGGGAGATGGAGAGTTAGTGATTAGAGGTTGGAAGATCAGAGTTTAGAAAAAGGGCGGCTGTGAAGACACAGCCTTGGGAAATTTTGTTCTTTCTTTCGGACTTGCGGACTTTACTGACTTTCGGACTTCCTCAATTCAATGCCGGATTTTCAGGAAAATTAGCGATATGGGCGTAACGCTGCCCCAGCCCTATTACAACTTCGCGCCATAATGTTTCTTCGTTTTGTGAAAATATGGTATCGACGTTTAGCTCGCTGGCCACTATCCAGCTATCTTCCTTTATTTCATCATCAAGCTGCCTGGGTGTCCAACCGGAATAGCCGGTAAAAAACCTGATTTCATCGGCATTAAGTTGGTAACTGGTTATCAGTTCTTTAACCATTTCAAAGTCACCACCCCAAAAAATACCTTTGGCTATTTCTATCCCATCGCCAATTTTTTCAGGGCACCGGTGTATAAAATGCAGCGTGTTGACAGATACCGGCCCACCTATAAACACCGGTATTTCAGAATATGACAGGTCGGGCAAAATATCGCCAAGTAAAAACTCGCTGGCGTGATTAAGTATAAAACCCATAGCACCCGCTTCAGAATACTCCGTTAATAAAATCACAGACCGCTTGAAGTTTGGGTCCATCATAAAAGGCTCCGATATTAATAAACGACCAGTGGCGGCGGCAACAGAACTAAGCATACAGGTGAAATTTTTGTTTAATATAACAAGTATTACAAAAATATGTTCATTTCTCTGAAATTGACATGAAATTATTTTGAAAATCAAGAGTCAAGAGCCAAGAATCAAGATAAAACTGCCTGCGTTCTCTATTCCAATTTGAGACGTTTTCCTTGTCTTGGCTCTTGATTCTTGACTCTTGGTTCTTACATCCCATTCCCTTTTAAATTTGTATTTTTGCAGTGATGGACCAGGAAAAATTAGAAAATATAAGAACGGATTACTCAGCATCCGCCCTATCAGAAAGCAACACCAAAGCCGACCCGATAAAACAGTTCGAAGTTTGGTTTAACGAGGCCGAGAAAGCAAATGTACCCGAGTTTAACGCGATGACGCTTGCAACCGCTACGCACGATGGCAGGCCTTCGGCCCGTATTGTATTATTGAAAGGCATTTACCCTGAGGGTTTTGTTTTTTATACCAATTACCTCAGCCGTAAAGGAAAAGAGATCGCCAAAAACCCGGTTTGTGCGCTAACTTTCTTTTGGCCATTGATGGAACGCCAGGTACGTATCGAAGGCACGCTTGAAAAGATCACTAAAGAGCAATCCGAAAAATATTTTCATTCCCGTCCAAAAAACAGCCAGATTGGCGCTACAGTTTCGCCGCAAAGCCAGGAGATTGACAGCCGCGATATTTTGGAAAAAAAATGGAATGAGTTGTCTGCCGAGTATGCCGACAAAGAAGTGCCTAAGCCATCCTTTTGGGGCGGTTATATTGTAAAACCCCGTATGGTTGAGTTTTGGCAGGGCCGAAGCAGTCGCCTGCACGACCGTATATTGTATAAAAAAATTGATGCTAAAACCTGGAAAAAAGTTCGCCTGGCACCATGAGTTTTGAGGAAATTAAGTTATTGCTGATTGATAAATTAGGTGAAGCTGTGATTGTTGGCGAGGAAACAACAGGGCTGCAACACGCGTTGCTGATTGCCCCAAACCTAATTACAGAGGTGTGCCTTGAACTACGGAACAATCCAAAAACTTATTTTGATTTTTTGAGCAGTATAACCGGCGTTGACTATGGCGTTGAGGCAGGTCGCTTTGGGGTTGTTTATCACCTGGCTTCTATCCCCTATCAAACACAGCTTACGCTAAAAATAAGTACGGCGAACGACCGCAGCCTTGATACCTTGCCCACATTCCCCAGCATAACATCAGTATATCGCACCGCCGATTGGCACGAACGCGAAACCTACGACTTGTTAGGCATATTCTTCGAAAACCATCCCGACCTGCGCCGCATTCTACTACCCGACGACTGGGAGGGATTTCCCCTCCGGAAAGATTATAAAGCTGCAGAGTATTATAAAGGTATTAAAGTTGATTGAAAAATAGTCCGAAAGTCCGGAAAGTCCGAAAGACGCTTCGCTGCTTTGATGGTTTATTTC
>JBDUDE010000172.1:0-2417 GCA_040003105.1 Mucilaginibacter sp.
ACCTGCAAGCGCCTGGGCCCATCACCGCTGACTGGCTTCGGCAAAAAACTATTGGATAAAGGAACCGAAATAGCTTCGGGTGGCGGACTGAATAAAATTTTGAAGCAACCACAGGCCATAACCACCAACTTTAAAGATGTAAACAAAACGGGCTCGAAACCACCATCATTTATGGAAGGGCAGGAGGCGCAGCCATTGTACCTTTTGCCCAAAGCGACCAACGGAGGCTTTAAGCTTTGTGCCGGCTTTTACGAAATGACCAACAAGAGCTATTGCCTGCACGCCGGCACCCGCGGACCCAGCACCGGCGACGGCTATATGCTTGCCCCTGTGCTGGGGCCAAAACGCGATGTGGTTATATTGATATTAAAGCATGGCGAAACCCATCCCGAAGTAAACCAGCACAGCATCCAGGTATTGCTATGGGCTATAATTGCCCGCACCAGGTTTTCTGATTTTGGTAACGATATTAAACTGACTGCCACCAGGCTGTTATCTCCGCAGGAATTGCTGATGCTGGAAGGCGGCGCCCTGGGCGTATTACCTGCCAGCGTAATGGACAAAGCCAAAGATCAGCTGCCCCCTGCTGTACAGAGTGTTTTTGAGGCTGAAAATAATATCAGGAAACTCGCTTCTTCGGGCAATTCATCGTACGAAGAAATGGAGAAATACGCCGTGATTGCAGGCTTAGCGCCGCAGCCCGATCCTGAAGTGCCGTCGGGCATATGGTCGCTGCATCCGGATGGTTATTATGTCAGGTTTTACCCGCATAGCTATTCAAGAACAACTGTACAGATCTATGTGCCACAGGAATTGATCAGCAGCAAACCCGACCTTGTATATGATGCCCCCAATGGCATTGCCTGCCCGGCTAATGTTGGTGCGCAACGCCTTGCTCAAACCAACGAACCATTTACCCCGGATTATACAAAGAAATTGAAGACACCGTGTAATTTGTAAAAGACCATTCAAGGTAAAAGGAAAAGGCGGGAAGATTTGGAGTATTTTCGCCTTTTTTATTTCCGGATGGTGACTCGTCCGGGAAAAACTAAAAAAGTTTACACTTTTCAAAATGTAAACCATTTAAACATATCATAATCAGTAAATTATAGAACGTAAAGGTTTACACATTTTCCGCCGTTTCCGGTGTTACACCACTTACAACCTATGTTCCGTACTCCATCATTTGCGAAGCCCGGAAAAACTGCCTTCTTTACCTGTAAAATTCTGAACTATTACTTTAGAATCTTTATTTACGAGTACACTCATTGGATTTTTTTATTTGTAGCACAAAGTCAAAAAAAAATCCTCCATACCCTAAAATGGTTGAACAATTTTACATGGGCCAATCGTCGACTTTTAATTCAGAAAACTGATTCAGATTAATACTTTTCGGCGTCTTTAATAGATAGGCCAGTTAATTCTAACAAGTAATTGCAGCATTTGTAATAATTGCTGTCAGCATTTGGTGTCCATCTGCTTACCACACGATAACCTTTGGCGGTCTTTCCCTCCAAAACCCATTCTGAGCCATCATTTCCTCTTCCTTTTTCCGTGGCCTTTAAGTTCCAGAAATTTATCTCCTTTAATCTCGCCATAAATTCCTTCCAATTGGCAACAGTAATGACCTTCTGTTTGTCGAGCACTAATTTACCCGGACTATATCCTCCGGCACCACTACTCATCTTCCAATATAAAATGTATATATTATCGTGTTTTTCAATCCTGATGGCAACGGGATGATGAAATGTTCTTAGCCATGTAAATCTGTAAACCTCGTTTTTAATATTAGCATTAAACAAAACAGGCTCGCCTAAGCCTTTCAGTTGTTCTGAATACCACTTAACAACAAAAGAATCCAAGCCCAAAGTCTCTGCCGTATCAATTGGGAAATACGCATTATTTTGCGCACCTGCGGTTCGAACAAATGCGAAAGCTACCAAGACCAATAAAAGGGTTTTTCTCATACTATTTTATCGTTTCAATTGCCTTAAACTCCCCCTCACTCTTCGCTACCACAATCGTCGCTATTCCATTTCCTATCATATTCGTTATAGCCCGCGCTTCAGACATAAACCTGTCCACCCCAAACAATATCGCCACGCCCTCAACCGGTATAATTTTTATAGCCGCAAGTACAGAGGTAAGTATTATAAAACCGCCGCCCGTTACCGCTGCTGCGCCTTTCGAGGTTATCATTAATATGCCTATTAACATAACCTGCTGCCCCAGTGGTAGCGGAACTTTAAACACTTGTGCCAAAAATATTACCGCCATAGCGAGGTATATGGTGGTACCATCCAAATTAAACGAATAACCTGTCGGTATTACCAGGCCAACTACTGACTTTGAGCACCCGAATTTCTCCATTTTCTCCATCATGCCGGGTAAAGCTGTTTCGGATGAGGAAGTACCAA
>JBDUDE010000225.1:0-2416 GCA_040003105.1 Mucilaginibacter sp.
TTGGTTCACGGCATCGCGCTATGATACCCGTCAAAAAAAATATCTGAATAATATTTATAAAATAGGCGCCCAAAACACCCTCGGCGCTGCCTTTGTAAAACCGGGAGACGCTGAAACAGGTACCTATACCGAATATGGAACACCGTCGCTCACACAATCAGGCAAACGAATTTATTTTACAGCGTGGAGAAAAAATGGCAATAAAATAAACCTTGCCATTTACTATGGGCAATTTGTAAATAACCGGTGGACTACATTGGTGAAGCTTAACAGCAACGTAAACACTAATGGTTACAATGCTTTGCAGCCTTTTGTTACCGGGGACGGCAAGCGCCTGTTTTTTGCATCAGACAAACCCGGCGGACAGGGAGGTATGGACCTATGGGTAAGTAACCTTGACAATGACGGAAACCCACTGGACGCCACTAATTTGGGCAATAAGATAAATTCGCCCGAGGATGAGGCGGCGCCATTTTACGATGCAGGTAATAATAAATTAATTTACAGCTCGAAAGGCTTTACAGGATTGGGCGGTTTTGATTTTTTTGAAAGCTATAACAACAAGGGCCAGTGGGGAGTGCCGGTAAATTTGGGCTATCCCTTAAATTCATCAAAGGACGATCTGTATTATTTTGAAGATCCTGCTGATAATCGCCGGAGTTATATCAGTTCGGACCGTGAATCGGATTGTTGCCTTAACTTATTTGAGGTTAATTATAAGCAGCTTTTCATAAACGGCAAAATATCCCGGTGCGACTCAGGCAAAGTGCTGCAGGGCGTTAAAATCAGCCTGGTCGACACCACGACTAACCAGGTTTTAAACACTGTTGAAACCAGCGCAACCGGTAATTATTTATTTGAAATTGACAATAAAAAAGGCTACCGGTTAAGGATCGAAAAAGACGGTTATTTCAGTAAAATTATCCCGGTTACTTTAAAGGGTAGCGATACACTTTTTAATCCCCTCACGTGCCTGCAGCAGTACCAGGTAAACAAACCTATCCGCATAAAGAATATTTTGTATGATTTTGACAAGGCAACGCTACGGCCTGAATCTAAATCAGATCTGGACTCGCTGGTAAAAATTTTGGCCGACAATCCCGGGTTCGAAATCGAGCTCGCCTCACATACCGATTCAATTGGCAGCGATGTATATAATTTAAATCTCTCGCAACTGCGCGCGCAGGAATGTGTGAATTACATCATATCGAAAGGTGTTAATAAAGACCGTCTGTATGCCAAAGGCTATGGAAAGAACCGGCCAATAGCGCCAAACACGTTTCCTGACGGAACCGATAACCCGGCTGGCAGGCAATTAAACCGGCGCACGGAATTTACAGTCGTGAAGAGATAGCACTTAATTAACACCAGTAATTGGCTGTATAGCCTGGTTGTTTGACCAAGCTGTTCTCAAATTACTAACACCTAACCAATAAGTAATTTTAGCACAGGTGTTAAATTGCCTTATTTTTATTGAGTATTCTTTAAAAAACTATCGGAGCACGAAAGAAATATTTTTTAAACAGGCTGTGTTGTGGTAGCTTTATACACTTTTTAATAATTGGGTGTTATTGATACTTATTGAACAGATATACCTTAAGGCGCTTTATATTGATATGATGAACAAAAGCATGCGTTATTTAACACTGCTGGTGCTCTTTATATCGATATGCATTTGTAGCAGTGCAGGTTACGCAAAACCGGTGAAGCGCAATAATGCAGAAAAAAAAAAGCCGGCAGTCGGCTTGATTACTTCATTCAAAATACCGACACAAATAGGGCAGGAAGTAATTGTAAACGACCTGGTAAATGGCAATTATATCGCAATTCCGGTACACGCCGGTGCCGATGTTAGTGCACAAGTACCCACCATACAAACAAACCCGGCTAATTCGGTTGTTACACCGGCCTCGGGCACAGTAAATGATTTTACAACCGCGAAATTCTATTCGGTTTATGGCAACGCTTATTCGGTGTTTGTTGTACCCGCCCGTACGGCGCCTGCAATTTGCAGCGGAACATCGACAACAATAACCGGCGACACGCCGACGCCAGCAGGTACTTATAGATGGGAAATATTAAACCAGGCCACCGGAGCCTGGTCGGCTGCCCCGGGAACAAATACTGGTATCGATTATACTACGGCTACGCTTTCAAGCAACGTAAATGCTCCCAGGCTGTACACCTTCAGGCGCAGGATAACAGTAGGCGTATTTACTACTTATGATTCTTATACCGACCTTATTGTAAACCAAACAACAGCAATATCGAATACAATTAACCAGCCTCCGGCTGCAAATTCAACATTTTGCGTAAGCGGCGACCCGGGAACTATTACGGGTAACCCGCCATCGGGTGGCAACGGCACCTATACTTACCAATGGCAAAGCTCAACTAGTGGGGGGCCCTTTACCGA
>JBDUDE010000986.1:0-2415 GCA_040003105.1 Mucilaginibacter sp.
TTTACCGTTAGGGATATGGTTAAGGCGCACACGCTTTTGGCCGATAGCCTTGGTGTTAGCGATATTGAGATATTGCTTGGTGGCTCACTTGGCGGCCAGCAGGCTGTTGAATGGGCGATAACCCAGCCCGAAAGGATTAAAAACCTTATCCTGATTGCGACAAACGCCAAACACTCACCATGGGGCATCGCCTTTAACGAGTCGCAGCGCCTGGCTATCAGCGCAGATCGCACTTTTTATTCTAACTCGCCCGATGGCGGGCAAAAAGGATTAAAAGCGGCGAGAAGTATCGCCCTGCTCTCCTATCGTAATTATAAAACATACGGAGTAACCCAACAGGAAGACGACGACCTTGCAACTGATAATTTCAAGGCCTCATCGTACCAAAGCTACCAGGGGCAAAAACTGGTGAACCGGTACAACGCATACAGCTATTGGTACTTATCGAAAAGTATGGATTCGCACAACGTAGGCCGCGGCAGGCATGGGGTTGAAAAGGCGTTGAGTTTGATTAAAGCGCGGACGCTGGTTATCGGCATCAAATCGGATGTATTGTTCCCGATTGAAGAGCAGCAATACCTTTTTCAGCATATACATAAAGCTGTTTTTGCTGAACTGGAATCGGTTTATGGCCACGATGGTTTCCTGATAGAAACAGGTCAATTAACAAAAATCATGACGTCGTTTTTTAAGACGGATATTAAAGGAAAAATTATAGAATTACAACGCACAGCGTAATGAGTAAAAAATTAAACATCGGACTATTTGGTTTTGGCGTAGTTGGCCAGGGATTGTATGATATTATTAAAACCAAGCATTTAAACCTGGAGATTGTTAAAATCGCTATAAAGGACGCAAACAAACAGCGCTCGCTCCCCTCCCATTTGTTTACCACCGAACGGGACGAACTGCTTAACAACCCGGAGATAAACACCATTGTTGAGTTGATAAATGACACTGAAGCAGCATTCGAAATTGTATCGCGCGCGTTAAGCACTGGTAAAAACGTTGTGTCGGCCAGTAAAAAAATGATTGCATTGCACCTGGATGAATTGATAGAGTTGCAGCATAAATACGGCACATCATTATTGTATGAAGGTTCGGTTTGTGGCAGTATACCTATCATCCGCAACCTGGAAGAGTATTATGATAATGAACTGCTGCATTCGGTAAGCGGCATATTTAATGGTTCATCAAACTACATTCTTTCAAAAGGATTTAACGAGGGGCTGGATTATGATTCTGCATTAAAACAGGCGCAGGACCTTGGCTTTGCCGAAACCGACCCAACCAGCGACGTTGGTGGCTTTGATGCCAAATACAAACTGGTTATAGCAGCCGCACACGCCTATGGCGTTGTGGTAAAACCAGACGATGTATTTAACCTCGGTATCCAAAACCTTTCGGCCAAGGATTTGCAATATGCGCGCGAAAAGAATTTGAAAATAAAACTGGTGCCTGTTGCAAAGGAGCTTGATGATAAACATGTGGCCCTTTTTGTACTGCCCAAGTTTGTTAACGATAAAGAGTTTTTGTACAATGTGGAGTACGAATACAATGGCGTAATTGTACAGGCTGCATTTGCCGACCAGCAATTCTTCTTCGGCAAGGGTGCCGGCGGCCACCCTACCGGTTCAGCGGTACTGTCAGATATCGCTGCTTTGCGTTATGGCTACCAATACGAATACAAAAAGGCCAAAGAGCGCAAGGGGCTCAACTTTACTAACAATATCGAGCTGAATATTTATTTAAGATACGAGGACGAAAGCCTTGTTGAGGCTTTGGATTTTATCCATATACACGAACGGTATTTATCGGGCAGCTATAAATATGTTATCGGCAAGTTAAATCTTCAAAGCCTGGTGGCTAACCAGCAATTGATAGCCGACAATAATGCATTTGTAGCCTTTGCGGACCAACTGGCCGGTGTTAATTTAGCTGCCGAAGTTAAAGAAACAGCCGAAGCAGTTTAAGATTTTCTTGTAGGTTTTTTTAGTTTTTAAAACGGCTCCGCAAGGGGCCTTTTTAATTTTACGGCGATTTTAACCACGGAGTTATACAGAGGAAGCGCAGAGAAAAAGATCACAGATGTTAGCAGATTAAACTGATGAAACTGATGAAACTGATAAATTTAGCTACAACTTATCAAACAGGCATCTGTATAATCCGTGCCATCAGCTAACATCTGCGATTCCTTTCTCCACTCTGTGGCTAAATTAAACCCGAGACATATTGCAGGTTTATTATCTTTGCCCACATACCCAATAAATTTAACCGATGCATAAAATCACAAAGCTTTTCACAAATAAATCATTCGTAGTTGGGGCCTGGTTTGTTTTAAGCTTGCTGCCGGTTTTAAAGGGTGTAATTATGCCGAATATTATTGATGCCCATATCAGCAATGGCAACATCAAC
>JBDUDE010000775.1:0-2415 GCA_040003105.1 Mucilaginibacter sp.
TAGCGCCGGGCTGGTGCCGGCAATTGTGGAGTTTGTGAATAAGGTGAGGTAAAAAAACTTTAAAAAACCAGGTCATTGCGAGGTACGAAGCAATCTCTACACATGCTAATCAACGAAACATGGGCTTTGTGGCGACCTGTCAGCCGCATTCAGGTCTCCACGAATGTTAGGGCCTTTGAATGTCCCGCGTAGAGGTTGCTCGTTCCGGCAATGACGCAGGGGTATCACTTCCAATCCCCCAATAACCTTCGTATCACTATAATTTCGCCAATATGATAGGCGTTGTGGTCAGCAATTTGTAGGGCCTCGCGCAGGATGGATTGGCCGTCGCCGTGTTCGAGGGGCTGGTAAATATCGCTGTGTTCCAGCAATTCTATAAACTCGTCTAAATCATCGTCGATTTGTTTAATAGCGCCGCTCCAGGCATCATCATCCCCTGGGGCCGGTTCTTTGGGCCAGTATTCGTCGGGCCATTTGGGCGATTTATGTTCGGCATCCTTGCAAAACCGCATCATGTCCCATTGGGCAATACGGATATGTTCAACCAGTTGCCAAATAGTGTAAGGCATGTTATCGGGCTTAACGCCGCGCAATCCGGGGTTTAATTCTTTTATAGCTTCGTGAAACGAGGCGTGGGCACTGCCACCCTGTAGTAATTTTGAAAGTTCGTCGATTAATATTTTATGCTGATTTTCCATCGGGTAGTTTTAGGATTAACAAATATAGGGGGATTTGGTTGTGAGAATATAAAAAGTTCGGCGTGGCCCGCGAAGCAAAAAAAAGCAGCCATGCCATTTATCCCAATATTTTTAGTACATTGTAACCTTTACGGTTATTTTTTGTTAACTAACCATTAACAAGTAGTTTTTATTTAAAAATCATCTATCAAATGGCAGCCAAAAACTCCACCCCGGCTACGGCAATAAAAAAAGACAATTTCGTGACCAAATTTGGCGAAATTGTAAAAGACAACGAAAAATTAAGGGATAATTATAAAATCCAGTTTTTTGACACCGCTGCAAAAAGCAACTATGTTATCAACGGCCTTAACGGAAAATCCATAAACGTTTTGGAATGTTTAACGTTAGAGGAACGCGAAGAATATAAGGTATTGAAAAGCAGCTGGCAGGACTAACCTGAATTAAGCGTATTTATGAGATTTGTGGGATGCCTGTCCGCCGTATTTATCCGGAAAATCCGCTAATCGGTTTAACGGCGAAGCCCTCTTGAACGCCTTAGCGAATAAACAACTAGTGAAAAATCCCGGTTCAGATATTAATTTTCCAATCTAGTATCAACAGCCACCAATTCCCATTCCGCGAGTTCTTTTAACAAGTTTTCGCTGTGCTGCCTGATTGCGTTTACCGAGTCCTCCCCTAGTTGTAACCTTAAGGGCGTGTTTTTTGCGTTCAGGGCTTTATCAATTGCGGCAGCGGCTTTAAGCGGGTCGCCTTCCTGTGTGCCATCCATTCCCTTTGCAAAATTCCTTGTTTGGCCAACGGTATCTTTATAGGCTTCTATCTCCGGCATGTGCTTCATGGCCGAACCAGCTAATTCGGTCCGGAAACTGCCCGGCTCTACAATAAGTACTTTTATTCCAAAAGGCGCCAATTCGACGGCCATCGCCTCTGAAAGGCCCTCGAGCGCAAACTTTGACGCAGAGTATGCGCTGAACCCCGCAAAGGAGAGCTGCCCACCCAAACTACTTATATTTACAATTGCGCCTGATTTTTGCTCCCTGAAGATTGGCAATAATGCCCTGGTAACCCCTACCGCCCCGAAAAAATTGGTTTCCATTTGCGCGCGCAATTCATTTTCGGGTGTTTCTTCCACAGCGCCAACTATGCCAAACCCGGCATTATTTATTAAAACATCAATTCGCCCAAAACGGCCGATCGTCGCTTTAACGGCATCGGCAATTTCAGCACCATTATTTACATCCATTCGTAATGCTTCAACCTGGCTTGGCGCAATAGCTTTTATAGCTTCCAGCTTATCCAAACGCCTTGCCGTGATTACCACGTTATATCCCTGGCTTACAGCGTATTCGGCAAACGCTTTCCCGAAACCGGCAGATGCACCGGTAATAAACCATACTTTTTTTGTTTCGTTTTCCATAGTTCGATTTAGATTAATTGGCGTAAAATTCCAAAATTATTGGGAATTGCGGGTAAAAATGGTGTAATTTAATTGGGCGGAGATACTTGTCTGCTGTAAAATTGTCTGAACCTTGATTTACTTGATTTTAGGATTAGAGGATGCCTTTACGCGGTAAGTAATCATGACAATCCTTTAATCGGGTAAATCGTGGTTCAGACAAATGGATAATTACGGGTGTCCGTCCGTTTTCCGGGACGGCTGTTTGCGGACGGGTGCGGACAAAGGCGGACAGATTGCTTAATTTATAACATTTAC
>JBDUDE010000073.1:0-8054 GCA_040003105.1 Mucilaginibacter sp.
GTATTACCAATGTACATGGTAAGGGTTATTGTTTAAATGCAGGTTAACATAAAGTACGTCTATTCATCGATACTTTTTTATACTCCCGTTGTATCGTTTAAATCCACATCCCCGTAATGCTTAATAACCAGGTGAAAATAGATTGTTACTCCAAATTGGTATTATGATGTTTAAGCACAAAACTCCGCTGTTATTTTTTAGCTTGATTATTGTTATTGCTTCCTGCAAAAAAAGCAATATTAAGCCGGTTGTTACTGGTAAAAACCTGGTGTTATCAGCATTAGAGCAGCAAAAAGTAACGGCGGACAATGTGTTTACACTAAAGTTGTTCAAAAACCTCAGCAGCAACAATACTGAGGGCGCTAACCTGTTTGCATCACCGTTAAGCGTTAGTTTTGCATTGGGAATGACAAGTAACGGCGCCAACGGGCAAACGCTCGACGCCATTAAAAACACACTGAACTTTAACGGCCTAACACAGGAGCAGGTAAACAGCTACTACAACAATTTAATAACCAACCTGCCCCAACTGGACCCAAATACAACGCTAAAAATAGCCAATTCCATTTGGTACCGGCAGGAATTTAACGTACTGCCCGATTTTTTGCAAACCAATACCACTTCTTTTAACGCCAGGGTAAAAGGGCTTGATTTTAACAGCCCGGCCACTATAACACAGATAAATAACTGGGTAAGCGACCAAACTGCCGGCAAAATACCTACCATTGTTGATGCCATCCCTGCCGATGCAGTGATGTACCTTATTAACGCTATTTATTTTAAGAGCAGTTGGAAAGAAAAATTCGACGCTAAAAATACCACCAAACGCAGCTTTAACCTGGCTGGCGGCGGCACGGTGCAGGCCGATTTTATGGATAACACCATGGGCGTTAATATGTTTAACAACGAAAACGTTACTGTGGCTGAGCTGCCTTATTCGAACGATAAATACAGCATAGTAATAGCCCTGCCACAAAGCGGAACGGTTGGCGATATGGTTGCCGGAATCGACTCGGTCAAATGGCAACTATGGATGAACAGCCTGGTTACAACCAAAGCCGAGGTGCAACTGCCCAGGTTCAAATTTAGCTATGAGGCCACCCTCAACGATGCGTTAACCCAGCTTGGAATGGGCATCGCTTTCACTAAACAGGCCGACTTCAGTAAAATAAATGCGACCGCGCCGCTGTTGATAACCAAGGTTAGGCATAAGGCCTTTGTAGAAGTAAATGAAGACGGCACCACCGCCGCTGCGGCTACATCGGTAGAAGTTGGCATGACATCCGCACCGCTCGTGCCAACTATAACCTTCAACCACCCCTTCTTTTTTGCCATACGCGAAATGAAAAGCGGTTTAATAGTGTTTGCGGGGATGGTTAACGACCCAACGAAATAGCCGCAGCCCCCAGCCTACTAAAAGGGGAGCTTTTGATTAGCACGGCCAGCCGCTTTTCTGCTCCCCTTTAGGGGCCGGGGGCTTCGTCTATTCCGTCCTTAAACTCTTTACCGGGTTACTAACCGCTGCTTTAATTGTTTGCAACGTTATCAGCACTACGGTCAATACTGTCAGCAATAAAATTGATATTAAAAACGGATATCCCGTGATATCTATGCGATAGGCATACCCGTTAAGCCAGTTGTGCATTATTAAATACGCCAGCGGGCAGGATATTACGCAAGATATTAACACCACGCCTAAAAACTCCTTTAAAAACAGGTTGATAACCCCCGGCACCGATGCACCCAATACCTTGCGGATTCCGATTTCGCGGGTGCGTTTTTGTATGCTTAGGGATATAAGGCCCACCACACCAAGCAATACAATCACAATTGTTAGCACACCGGCAATGTATGATGCTTTTTTTAGTTGTAACTCTGTAGTGTAAAGCTTCGCGATAGCCTCATCCATAAAATGATATTCAAAGGGCGCATCGGCCATTAGCGTGCTCCATTGCTTTTGAAGCGCGTTCATGCTATTTTGCATATCACCGGGTTTTAGCTTAATTGATAAATAACGATAATATTGGGTGTAATTAACATTTATAAAATTCAGCGGGATAATCTGCCATTGCATAGAACCAACGTGAAAATCGGCAGTAACCCCGCAAATGGTAAACGGAATGGTTGAGCCCGGCGCATTTACTATTTGGCCTACAGCATCTTCGGGCTTTTTCCACCCTAAAGCTTTTGAGGCCGATTCGTTAATTACAATTTTAGCTGAATCGCCCGGTGTGTATTGGGGAGTAAAAAATGTGCCGGCCTTTAGCGGTATGCCATAAGTAGCTGCATATTGGTTATCGGTTTGAAGGCCGTTCATGCTTATCGCTTTTTTAGGGTCGGTGCCTTGTCTGTAAAGTTGCGCCCCGTTGCCACCGCCGTCGGGTATTTCCCAGGATAGCGAGACGCTGCGCACCTGTGGCATTTGTGAAAGCTGGTAGCGGATAGTTTCCATTTTTTTAACCCCTTTGGCGGACCAATCACGCGGCACCTGCGAATAAACTATGTAGTCTTTGTTAAAGCCAAGGTCCCCTTTCAGAAAGTAGGCTACCTGTTGCGAAATAATTATCGACACAATAAATACCAGCGCAGCCATCCCAAACTGAAAGCCGACCAGTACTTTGCGAAAGCGTACACTCTCCTTTACCGAGCTCAATTTGCCTTTCAATGAATCGACAGATTTTAACGACGACAACACCAGCGCCGGATAAATACCGGCCAACAGGCCAACAAGCAACGCAAATACAAATGGAAACAGGTAAAAATATGCCGGAAATGCAAACAGACCGATTATCTCTTTGCCAAGGGCGTCGCTTAAATATGGGCGGGCCAATAAATAAAACGCCGAAGCTATTAATGTAGCAATCATTACCAATAGGACTGATTCAATTAAAAATTGCCATATCAATTGTTTCCTCAATCCACCTAAAACCTTGCGGATACCCATTTCTTTCATGCGGGATGCCGACCGCCCAACACAAATATTCACAAAGTTGATGACTGCCATTAAAAGTATAAAGAAGGCGATAGACGATAGCGTGAAAATCATCTTTTTTACGGTTCCGCCATTGCTTTCACGGTAATAATCCTTTAGCGGAACCAGGTATGGAGTCAGATTGTCGACTGTTTGTTGCGGTGCGTTCTCTTTTAGTAAATGCCTCATCGGGCCGTCGAGCTGTGCCGGTTTTACTCCATTTTTTAATTCGATGTAGCCTACAAGAACATTATTATTCCATCCATCTACGGTGCGGCCTAAAAAATCGGCTGCTTTGGCCGGCAAAAAAATATTGTTTTGATTGTTATCATTTACGTTCGTTACCGAATTTTTAGATTGTTTATCCAACACCCCCGAAATGGTAAACCCGTGTTTATCACCTTTAAAGCTTTCGATAGTCAGGGTTTGGCCAACCACGTCTGTTTTACCAAAATACTTTATTGCCAGCCGTTCGGTAATCACTGCCGAAAATGGGTCGGTGAATGCTTTCTTTGCATCGCCATGGCTAAGGGCAAAGCCGTACATGCTTAGCAGGGTGCTGTCGCCAATCTGTATGCTTTCCCTAAAGTGCTTGTCGCCGCTCGAAACTATGGAGCCCACCCCGTCCCAATGGTAATAGTTGGCAACCAGGTTGGGGTAAACCTCTTTTAATGTTTTGGGGAGCTGCGCAATGGTGGTAAGCTCTAAACCCAGGTTTGGGTCTTTCCATTTGCTTTGAATAATGTACTGATTGTCCGCATTCTTCAAATCATGGTTTACCTGCAATTCGCCCCACACATAGGCGCCTATCAGCAATGTAAACGCTATGCCGACCGAAAGGCCCAAGATATTGATAATTGAAAAGCCTTTGTTTTTTAAAAGGCTGCGCCATGCCATGGTGAAGTAGTTTTGCAGCATAAGGTTGTGTTTTTTATTTGGATGATTAAAGGTAGGATATAAGTGCTTAGGCGTGAAAAGATTAACAAAATTTAACAGGTCACCAGCCTCCGTTGAACAGCGGAGGAAATTTTGATTGGCGGGGCATAACCAGGCAACAAGGGCCGGTCAACGTAGTACCCTTCCCTGGTATGAGGGAAAGGAGAAAGGATAAAACCAAGGACAGGTGTGCGCTATGCTATTGTCACCCGCAGACCATGGCCCTTCAGGAGCTTATTTAGTCGGGCTTGCTTTAACCAGCGTAGCATGCGACTTTGCATCGCCCAGGCTGATATCTACACCAACAGAATCGCCGTAAAATTTGCCGCTATGGTCAATTTCCATATTGTTAACCATTACGTTAAAGGTAAAGGTGCTGCCGGTTATTTTTCCATCGTTGATGGGCATGTCGCCTTTTGGAGTTTTGGCAGTGCCTGTTAGCTGGTTGCCATCAATTTTAAAGTTGTAAAGCAGGGAGTATTCATCGCCCTGGTCGGTTTTAAGCAGGCCCTGCCACTTGCCGTTTAAGCTCTCGATGGTTGCAAAACCTGTAAAAAAGCAGCACATTAACAAAAAGGTAAAAATGATTTTAGGAGTTTTCATAATTATTGATTTTGTTTGATTTGATGACGTTTTTTTAATATTATTTGCGCTTTAGCATGTTAGTTTTACACCGGCAAAAGTAGCGTTGGCATTAAACGTTATCATGAATAATGTGTTAAGTTTTTCTACCTGTGTTAATAGATAGTTGGTGATTTATTGACGTTTGACAACGTTAAATTAACATCGTGTTTATGTAGCGAAAATCAATGTAAAACATCTTTACACAGAAGCGGGGCCGAGGCCGTTGGAGCGGGTGGGCCTTTTTGCGTTTTCCTATTTGGATTCTATTTTTCAACAAATGCTTTTACGTTATTCTACCCTTATAATTAAACAAAGTCTAATCAATAAGATAAAATACAGCTATAATCTGGTAAAAATCCTTTGAATATAAATTTGTTCCCTGCGTACTTTTGGATTCGTTAATTTGGTGCAATTAATTCCAAATAACCGACTAATTCAAAAGGCTGATGATAAAAAAAATTTGCTTATTGCTGCTTGTATCCTGCTGGTTTGCGGCAAACGCCCAAAAACAGGATTACCCTATCCAACCCGTGCCTTTTACCAGCGTAAAGCTAACCGACCATTTTTGGACGTCGCGCATAGAAACCAATCGTACCGTTACCATCCCGGCTTCATTTAAACGTTGCGACAGTACCGGCCGCATCAAAAACTTTGTGATGGCGGCCGAGCATAAAGGCAAATTTTGCACCGTTTACCCGTTTGATGATACCGATATTTATAAAACCATCGAGGGCGCCTCGTATTCACTCGCTGTTCACCCCGACCCCGCACTGGCAAAATATGTAGATTCATTAATTGCTATAGTTGGCCGTGCGCAGGAACCTGATGGTTATTTATACACCGCCCGCAGTATTGACCCCGCGCACCCGATATCGGCAGCAGGTCCGGAGCGCTGGGTAAATGAGGGAAAACTGAGCCATGAGTTGTATAATTCCGGCCATATGTTCGAAGCCGCCGCTGCACATTACATGGCAACCGGCCAGCGCAACTTCCTGAACGTCGCCCTAAAAAATGCCGATTTATTGGTTAAAACATTTGGCCCCGGTAAAAGACACGTCGCCCCGGGCCACGAAATAGTAGAGATGGGTTTGGTTAGGCTTTACAGGATTACCGGCAAAACCGACTATTTAATGCTCGCCAAATTTTTTATTGACCAGCGCGGGATAAAGCAATATGACAAGCATAGCAAAAACCCATGGGAAAATGGTGTTTATTTCCAGGACAACGTGCCGGTTATTGACCAGGACGAAGCCGAGGGCCATGCCGTGCGGGCCATGTACCTGTACTCGGGCATGACGGACGTGGCGGCCCTGACCGGTGATACCGCCTATTTAAAAGCTATCGACAAAATCTGGAACAACATGGTTACCAAAAAAATGTATGTGCAGGGCAGTATCGGCGCCGTTGGCGACGGCGAGCGTTTTGGCGATAATTATGAATTGCCCAATGCCACTGCATATAACGAAACCTGTGCAGCAATTGGCAGCGTTTTTTGGAACCAGCGTATGTTTTTATTGCATGGCGATTCGAAATACATTGATGTGATGGAAAAGACGCTTTACAATGGGTTGATATCCGGCGTGGGGCTTGATGGCAAATCGTTTTTTTATACCAATGCCATGCAGGTTACCGATAGCTTTAATCATCCCGATTTGGAAAGAGTGCGCTCGGGCTGGTTTGTTTGCTCGTGCTGCCCAACCAATGTGGCAAGGCTGATACCGTCAATCCCCGGTTATATTTATGCTCAAAACGGTAACGATGTGTATGTAAACCTGTTCATCAGCGGCACTGGCAATTTAAAGGTGAATAACAAAGACTTAAAGATAACCCAGCAAAATAACTACCCATGGGATGGCGGCCTGGCGTTTACCATCGATCCATCATCAGCAATGGATATGAACTTGAAGATACGCATACCCGGCTGGGTACAAAACCAGGCCATCCCGTCAACACTTTATAACTATGAGCTGTCATCGGCACAAAAAATTGAGATAAAGGTTAACGGCAAGGCGGTTGATTATGAAGTAAAAAACGGCTATGCAGTTATCAGCAAAAAATGGAAAAAGAACGACAAGGTTGAGTTAACTTTACCGATGGACGTACAGCGTGTAGCGGCCAACACGGCCCTTGTTGATAATATTGGCAAAGTTGCCCTGCAGCGCGGCCCGCTGATGTATTGTGCCGAGTGGAAAGACAACAATGGTAAGGCGAGCAACCTGGTTGTACCGAAAAACACCGTTTTTGAAACAGCTTACGAGCCGGCGTTATTAAACGGCGTAACCGTATTAAAAGCTACCGTAAAAAGTGTTAATATTGATGAAACCGCGCAGACCGTAACTACCGAAAACAAAACCATGACTGCCATACCCTATTATAGTTGGGCCAACCGCGGTAAGGGCGAAATGATGGTTTGGTTTCCGGAAAAGATAACGGATATTGCGCTGATAGCGAAATAAGATATTAGATTTGAGACGTGAGATTTGAGAAAACAATGATTTGTTGTATTAATTTAACGTCCTGAATAGAAAGCTAACCAATGAAAAAAACATTATTACTAACCATCTTTATTGCCGCGCTGATAACCGGCGCTGCTGCACAGGAAATTTCTATCGACAAAGGATGGAAGTTTGCCATAGGCGATTCCACCCAGTGGGCATCGACGGCTTATAACGATAGCGGATGGAAGGCCGCTGATTTGACAAAACCATGGGAGGCACAGGGTTATAAAGGCGTTGATGGCTTTGGCTGGTACCGGCTGCACCTGGTGATACCCTCGTCAATAAAAGAGAAATCGTATTTAAAGGATAGTCTGCGCTTTACGCTAAATGATGTTGATGATAATGACGAAGTTTATTTGAACGGCAAACTGGTGGCCAAATATGGCGGCAAAAAAGGTACTATAAAAGATGGCAACTATGGGCCACGCAGCTATACTATTGCAGCCAATAACCCGGCTTTGCTGTGGGATAAAGAGAACGTTTTGGCTATCCGTATTTTTGACACCGGTGGCGAGGGTGGTTTATACGGCAATAAGTTTACCATAGCTATGGCTGGTATAATGGACCCGGTAGCCATAAATACCGATGGCGAGTTTAGCTTTGGCGAGAATAACAGTCTTGATAAAGCTATAAAGCTGACCACCACCAGCAATTACCTCTACAAAGGTAAGCTGGCCTTTAAAGTAACCGACCCTGAAAACGGCACGGTAATTTATGATAAAACAAATGATGCCGATTTTACAGCCGGTAAACCGTTTACCTATAAGTTTAACATTGCCAGGCTCGAGAAAAAATCATACCTGGTAAGCTATACTTTTACCGAGGAAAAATCGGGCGAATCCATTACAAAAACAGATGGCACGCCGTATATATTAACACCGTACGCAAGCGCAAAACCAGCGATTAACGGGCCGGAAGTTTATGGCGCGCGCCCCGGCAACCCGTTTTTGTACCTGGTACCTGCAACAGGCAAAAAGCCGCTCGTTTATGAAGCAACGGGATTGCCTGATGGTTTAAAACTCGAT
>JBDUDE010000107.1:0-2407 GCA_040003105.1 Mucilaginibacter sp.
TGGTGAATGGAAGGTAGTTTAAAAAGCCGATGTTTGCCTGCCTGGTTATTTGATACAAAGAAGATATTTTGCCGGAAAGAAAATTGAAGGCCTAATAATGCCCTTTGAGCGAGTGAACTATAACCAGGCCCTGTTGAACTTCGTAAACATATCTGTCTTCGTGAGTTATGCGCCTGGACCACAAGCCAGCCATTTGATGCTTAAGCGGCTCGGTTTCCCGATACCCTCAAAAGGCGTACTTAAAATAGATGTGGTTAAAGCTGTGATTTTTTCCTGTACTTTTTTGTTGCCCGACTTTTTCCATTTTTCAATATCGGCAATTGCCCTTTGTGACAACTCTATTTCCACAAGTCTTCAACTTTTACTCGAACCCCTTTCCCGTCCTTAATTTCCTGCCTGCTCTTTTCAATCTTAGCAATAAACTCTGGGTTATATGTGTCTTTTTCTATTTTAAAATCTACTTTTAAAGCTTTCATAAATGCTTTTATGGCATTTAGTTGTTCCTTGTTAGCAGGATGCGCAATTAATGTTTCCATACACAAATATAGTTATTTACCAAAGATTAATAAATCCGGATTTTCCCATTCCCGTTTGTTGTGTTTGCACAGCCGGTATAAGGCTTTCAACGTGTTGCAAAGTTATGATGTTACAGTGATTAAGAAATGACTAACAATGCTGTATTTTTGCACATCCGTAGGTTTACCAACTTAGTTTAATTTTATTTGTACTTATTTCTGTTGATAAGTGATGGCTGATTTAAACTTTATCAACCCAATCACCTTAATTCAATTTAATCAACCCAAAAAATGAAACAGTATCTCGACCTGATGAGGCATGTGATGGAAACCGGGGCGCAAAAGCACGACCGCACAGGCACCGGTACCTTAAGCGTATTTGGCTACCAGATGCGTTTTAACCTGCAGGATGGCTTCCCGATGGTGACCACAAAAAAACTGCACCTGAAATCCATCATCCACGAGCTGATATGGTTTTTAAGCGGTGATACCAATATCAAATACCTAAAAGATAACGGCGTAAAAATCTGGGACGAATGGGCGGACGCCGAAGGTAACCTCGGTCCTGTTTATGGCTACCAGTGGCGCAGCTGGCCCAAACCTGATGGCGGGCACATTGACCAGATAACCCAGGTTATAAATCAAATTAAAACAAATCCTGACTCACGCCGCATGATGGTATCGGCCTGGAATGTGGCCGACGTTAACCAGATGGCGCTGCCGCCCTGCCACAGTTTGTTCCAGTTTTATGTGGAGCCACCGAACACGGTAAAAGGCGAAAAACGCGGCAAGCTTTCCTGTCAGCTTTATCAGCGCAGCGCAGACATATTTTTGGGTGTGCCGTTTAATATTGCGTCCTACGCCTTACTTACCATGATGATGGCCCAGGTGTGTGACCTTGACTACGGTGACTTTATACACACCTTTGGCGATGCCCATTTGTACAACAACCACCTGGAGCAAACACAACTACAGTTAAGCAGGGAACCGCGGCCGTTGCCGACAATGAAGATAAACCCTGATGTGAAAGATATTTTTGCATTTAAATTTGAGGATTTTGAATTGGTGAATTATGACCCCTGGCCGCATATAAAAGGGGCAGTTGCGGTATAAAGGAATTAATTTGTAAATTTGGGATATGACAGCGATTGAAATAAAAAGTGAGATAAATAGAAAGTTGGACAACCTTTCTGAGAACTCGTTGGCTGAATTATTAGAGCTTATAAATGATTTGCAAGAGTATCCATCGGTGGATATAACAACTGTTTACCAGCTTAAACAAATAATAGCCGAAAACCGGCAACTGCTCGAAAAACTTGCCCAATGATCCACATCGATGTTGCAAATTATTTGCACAATCTATTAATTGATGAGTTTGGGGGAAGTAAGGGTGTCCGGGGCCAAGGTTCTTTGGAAGCAGCCTTAAATCGTCCGTTTGCTACGTTCGACGGGCAGGACTTATACCCAACACCCGCCGAGAAAGCCGCTGCTTTATTCGAAAGTATAATAATCAACCATCCCTTTATGGATGGGAACAAACGCACTGCCTATGTGTTGATGGAATATTTGTTACTTAACAAAGCAGGCATTAAGCTGGAAGCAAGTTTTGAGGAAAAATATCAGATGTCAATAGAAGCCAGCACGGGTTCGATTAGATTTGATGAAATCAAAACCTGGATATCATCAAAAATTAAAGTTTAAAAAATGACCATCTCCATAGTAGTAGCCATATCCGAAAACCGTGCCATTGGCAAAGACAATAAATTATTGTGGTACCTGCCGAACGATTTAAAACATTTTAAAGCTGTAACCAGCGGCCATACCGTTATCATGGGTCGCAAAACTTACGAGTCGGTGGGTAAGCCGCTGCCAAACCGTCGCAACATTATCAT
>JBDUDE010000001.1:0-2403 GCA_040003105.1 Mucilaginibacter sp.
GTCAATTGCACCACCTCGATAGTCAGGATAAAGAGTATAATATCTGTTTTGGGCATCGGACTGGTCGCAGGTACATTCGAGCTTTTCTTCTTCTTAATGGGTGGTGGAACCCCAAATGTGTTTACTTATTCGATGATTGCAAGTTGCCTTTGTGTCGGGTGGTTCAGCTGGTTTTATAAACTCGCAGTGGACGAAAAGCCAAACTACTAAACAATACCAGAAGGCGCGGCACGTAAAAACTTAAATTATAATTTCAATGACAACAAACTTATTATACAGCCTTAAGATATGGCTCACCAGCGTTTTGCTGGCACCCATATTTTATTTAATTATTATGGACATTAAAAAATTTGCCGGCACACAGCAGGTTGGTCCAATTGGCGAAATGTATTTTCTGCTGACAATTTTCGGGCTCTTGTTTTCATTCGTAACCTGGTTTATCTTTTTTATATTGATAATGCTGATAAGCAGTTATGCGCCAAATGAAATAACCGCGCGGCTGATAATTTGCGTCACAGGAATAGTATTGGTGCTTGCGACCTTTATGCTAACTATATTCAATCACAGGCTGACTAATGACGGAGACTTTATATACCTGGTGGCAGCCAACTGTATTTGTATTGGCGCCGGCTCCTGGATATACAAGTTGAAATTATACAAACACCCGGAACCGGATGCACAAATTAACCCATAACCCAAACTGTGCCCTCTGTGTCTTCTCTGTTATCTCTATAGTTAAAAGGCACCAGGCTGGCATCTAATTTCAAAAAAACAATAAATCATGAACTCAAATATTTTTCAATACAGTCTACGCGTATGGCTAACCAGTGTGATTGGCGCAGCGTTAGTATTTGTACTTATAACCATGTTTAAAGAGCCAAACCTTTCACAAAGCTTTTGGCAGGCAATTGGCTCATTCCTTTCCGACTGGTTGTTTTTTGCGGGCTTCCAGCTGCTGTTTTCATTGGCAACATGGCTGGTGTTTTACCTAATAATATTGTTGATTGTAAGGCGCGTGCACAATCACCGCGCCAGGCTATGGACAATTTCAATTACAGGAATTTTGCTTACCATAATTACGTTTAAGCTCGCCGTATTGCAGGATGGACTATTTAACGATAACAGCGGCTTTGCTTACCTGATGATTGCCAATTGCTTCTTTATCGGCGCCGGCAGTTGGTTTTATGAACTACGGCCACCGGAGTATTTAAACTGGGCGTGAAAATGCAATATCTTGAATTTTCTCCAAAAGATAAAACAACCCAAACCTCATCATATAAATTGCCGGCAGCAACCATGGCAATTGCCGTGGTTGTTTACCTGCTAAACTTCAATTATTATGCAGTGTGGTGGATCATACTGATATCCGTAAACCTGTGCACCTTTTTACTGTACGTTAAAGTTTCAATACAAAGCCTGGTCTTTTGGGTAAACAATGCTAAAATTTACCGGCGGCCTTACCTGCCCTTAGGTATTAACATTGCTACGGCCTTGTTAATATACTTTCTTCCTTCCCAAAACTTCAGTAAACAATATCCCGATTATACCATCGATTTAAGTGAAAATCAAAAAGGATGCAGTTGCAAACTATACCTTGAAACTTATACGATATTTGGTGGCGGCGCATGGGGCGGCGATGTAGATTCAAGCTATTTAACAGATTCCGTCAGTTTCAGAAAATATCTGGGCACTTTTGATGAGGAGGACGGGATGATAATTACAAGATGCAACGGTGATAAAATAACGGTGGAACGACTGGAAAGAACCGAATTACCCGCGACGCCAGGCACCTCGCGGCTAAAGGTTAGTGCAGATACAGTTGGGCATATAAGTAACGGATTTAAAATAAAAGCCCGCACTATTTACAGTTTAAAGATCCTGAAAAATGACCAGGAATTCGACTAGTTAAATAAATGCAGTAAAATACATAATACCAATTTGGTTTTTAGTATATAAATACTTTAATTTGTGTATTAATGCATTTTTTGTATGAGCCGGGAGCTGCTTGAATTTTCAGAGATGATTGATGCACAGTTTGACATGCCCGCTATTGAGCCTGATGATTTTTGGCAATTGATAGTAAACATGTTTATTTAACTGAGGTCTGTTTACGTTTGGTGACTGACCTTGTACAGTCGCCCATAGCTTGTTGCGCCACGACCTCCGCAGTGGATGACGCACGTTGGTTACAAGACCAACATGGGCAAACAGCCGGCCTCCTTAACGTTCCAACTTTACAACATTCCAACCTTACAACGTCTGCAACATTACAACTTTTACAACCTCTTCAACATTTACAACATTTACCTACCTTTGCAGCCTGATGAATCAAGTTGCTAAGAAAAGGTTTTTTGAAGATGTTGCCATTATTGATATTGCCGAAGAAGGCAAAGGCGTAGGCAA
>JBDUDE010000490.1:0-8008 GCA_040003105.1 Mucilaginibacter sp.
ATACCAAAGATCAGGCTAAGGACAAAGCCCGTCAGGAGCGTCTGGCTGCCGAGCAGAAAGTAAGTGCTGCCCGTGCAGAAGCCATTGCGGCCAAGTACAAAGTGGAAGAGCCCGTTGTTGAAGCGGAACCATCTGACGTGCCCGAAATGACTTTCAAAATTTCTGAGCCGGTTACAACGTTCATGCAGCCAAAAGAAGAAAGACTGCCTGAACCAGAGCCTGTAAAGGAACCGGAAATTGTGGTCGGCGCTGATGATAACAAAACCAATGAGTCGATTGAAGAGCAACTACGTAAATCGCGTGAGCGCATCATGAGGCTGAAGGATTTGAGCATGAAGCTGCGTAGCGGCAACATACAGGAACTGGAGAGCGTTCCGGCCTACAAACGCAAGGAAATTGCTTTGCAGCAAACCCCTGCTTCCGACGAAAGCCATGTCTCACGTTTCTCGCTGCTGCCCGATAATGAAGGCAACACCGAGATAAGGAATAACAACTCGTTTCTGCATGATAATGTGGACTAGTTCATAGTTGATGGCTCATAGTTCATAGTAAAAAAATTGAGAGGCGCATATAGCGTCTCTTTTTATTTATATCCATCAACTGCCATTAACTATGAACCATCAACTATGAACTTCTCATTATAGCCTATCATAAAAAGTAATAATGATTGTTTCTGCACGTTTTAACGGCTATATTTGTATTTTTAAAATCAAATAAAAAACACGGGTTTGGATATATTTAACAAAATATCGAAAAACATGGGCGGCCCGCTTGGGCAGCACCAAAAATGGTCGCACGGATATTTTTCGTATCCAAAGCTGGAAGGCGAAATCGGGCCTCACATGATGTTTAACGGCAAGGAGCATTTGGTTTGGAGCCTGAACAATTATTTGGGTTTGGCCAATCATCCCGAGGTAAGGGAAGCAGATGCACAAGGCGCGGCCGATTATGGCATGGCTTACCCGATGGGTGCGCGGATGATGTCGGGCAACTCTATTCACCACGAGGAACTGGAGCAAAGCCTGGGCGCTTTTGTGGGCAAGGAAGATGCATTTTTATTAAACTACGGCTACCAGGGAATGGTATCGATTATAGATACACTGGTTGACAGGAATGATGTTATCGTGTATGATGCTGAATCGCACGCTTGCATAATCGACGGCTTGCGCATGCACATGGGCAAACGCTACGTATACCAGCACAATGATATCGAGAGTTGCGAAAAGCAACTGGAACGCGCCACAAAACTGGCCGGCGAAACCGGTGGGGGTATATTACTGATAACCGAAGGTGTTTTTGGAATGTCGGGTGCGCAGGGTAAGCTGAAAGAGATTGTCGACCTTAAAAAGAAATTTAACTTCCGCATACTAGTTGATGATGCACATGGTTTTGGTACGATGGGCAAAACCGGTGCCGGTACACATGAGGAGCAGGATTGTGTTGACGGGGTGGATGTTTACTTCGGTACTTTCGCTAAATCAATGGCAGGTATAGGCGCTTTTGTGGCGGCTGATAAAGTTATTGTTGATTACCTGCGCTATAACATGCGCTCGCAAATATTTGCCAAGGCATTGCCAATGCCGATGGTTATCGGACTAAAAAAACGTTTTGAACTGCTAAAATCAAAACCAGAGCTACGCGAAAAGCTTTGGGAAATAGCAAACACCCTGCAAAAAGGATTGCGCGAACGCGGCTTTAACCTGGGCGTTACAAACACCATGGTGACCCCCGTAATACTGGAAGGCGAACTGACCGAGGCAACAGCCTTAACCCGCGATTTACGCGAGAACTACGGCATATTTTGCTCTATAGTGATATACCCGGTTATCCCTAAAGGATTGATCCTTCTAAGATTGATACCAACCGCCGCGCATTCGTTAGAAGATGTGCAACGCACGCTTGATGCCTACAGCGAAATGGCTGAGAAATTAAAAGCAGGCTTTTATAAAGAGAATAAATTGGTGGTGGCATAATAGGTTCATCATTTTTATGATATTAAGCCTTTCGGATTCCGGGAGGCTTTTTTAATTTTAGATGAAATTCTGCACTCCAAATTCAACTGAATAATTTATGAATGATTTAGCTTCAATCCCAGCCTTTAATCTTGACTGGAACCCTATGACAGTCGAGGCCTATAATGAGAAAAAGAACGAAGTTACTTTGGTTTTTAATCTGGATATGACAACAAGTGACAAAATTAGGTATGTCATTCAGTACGTTGTCGGTCGAACAATTTGGTGTTGTCGAAATTTTCCAGCAAAGGCTAATATCGTTTTGTCTTTTGATATCCGTGGGCAGAACATTATAATGTCGAAAACGGGTAGCGTCAAACAAAGAATTTTTGAGTTAATTGATAATTTGAACATAGATAATAAGATTTCAATCGAATTTTTAAGATAAAAATGGCGGTAGTAAACATATTAGCCCAAAGCAGTAATTCAATAAATTGGGAATATTTATTGAAAAAATTCTCCGTTTTAAATTTTTTGCATATCGAAATATTCCCTATTCCAAGAGAACTCGGTTTTGAACAGGATTGTGTGGGAATTAATGTGCATAATGGCTACTCAGACCGCCAGGCTGTAATTTCGGAATTGAAACAAGCAATTAGCTTTTTTACTTCTTTCGAATTGACATTCATTGAACTCTACGATGGGGCGGAAATTGTGTCCGGCAATATTGATAAAATATTTAATGGATTGTTGGCGTCCTAGACGTTGTGGGGTAAAGGGATTTGCTTTCTAAAATAATTTAAAAACCCTTCATTAATCCGTAGGGCTTTTTTATTTTTACCGTTCACCAATTGAAAACAACATGCTATCCCGAAGGAATTTTATCAAAATTAACGGAGTTACTACAGCCGGTATAGGCCTGGGCCTGAAGCCTGCCTGGTTTGCTACTGCTGCTGCTTTTGAAAGTAACCGCCCCAAGCTTGCCGACCGTAAATTTACCAGCAAGGCTGTAGAAGCTACTATAAAAAGTGTAAAATCCGCTATAAAAGACCCTGAACTGGCCTGGTTGTTTGAAAACTGCTATCCCAACACCCTTGATACTACAGTACACCATTCCGAAAAAAATGGTCGTCCGGATACTTTTGTAATTACCGGCGACATCGACGCCATGTGGATGCGCGATTCATCGGCACAGGTTTGGCCGTATTTGCCATTGATAAAAAACGACCCGGATCTAAAGAACGTAATAAAAGGCGTGCTTAACCGACAGGCGGCCTGCATCTTGATTGACCCTTATGCCAATGCCTTTAACGCCGGTCCAACGGGCAGCGAATGGGACAGCGACCGCACCGATATGAAACCCGAACTTCATGAACGCAAATGGGAGGTCGACTCACTTTGTTACCCGGTGCGACTGGCCTATAACTATTGGAAAATAAGCGGCGATAGCAGTTTTTTTGATGCTGACTGGCAGAAGGCAGGTAAATCAATTGTAAATACTTTTAAAGAGCAGCAACGCAAAAATAGCAAAGGCCCTTACCATTTTCAGCGTAAAACCGAAGTATCTACAGATACGGCCCCATTAAGCGGCTACGGCAACCCGGTGAAGCCTGTAGGGCTAATATGTTCCGTATTCCGACCGAGTGATGATGCTACTATTTATCCTTTCCTGGTGCCATCTAACTACTTTGCCGTGGTAAGCCTTTATCAAATGGCCGAGATGTACCAAAAGATTGCAAACGACTCGGCAACCGCCATAGATTGTAAAGCACTGGCCGCCGAAGTTGCCCATGCACTGCAAAAATATGCCACGGCGCAGCACCCGATTTATGGTAAAGTGCTGGCCTACGAAGTTGATGGCTACGGCAACCAATTGTTTATGGACGATAGCAATGTACCGAGCTTGCTCGCATTACCATATTTGAATGCCCTGTCAGAACACGATCCGCTTTACCAGAACACCCGTAAAATGGTACTAAGTACCACAAACCCATATTTTTTTAAAGGCAAAGCAGCCGAAGGTATCGGCGGACCGCACGTGGGCCTAAATTATATATGGCCCATGAGTATTATTATGCGGGCATTAACATCTACAGACAAAGCTGAGATTGCAAAATGTATTAAATGGCTCAAAACCACGCACGCCGGAACGGGCTTTATGCACGAGTCGTTTAATAAGGACAATGCGGCAGATTTTACGCGTAAATGGTTTGCCTGGGCAAATACTTTATTCGGCGAATTAATAATTAAAGTACATAAATATCACCCAGAATTATTGTAATAACGACACACTAAAATGTTAGTTGTAATATTCCGCTCATTCCTAAATTAAGATATTCAACACAAAACCGACTTAACGTTCTCTTGTTTTCAATAATTGTGAACTTTGTATTAAAATACCGTAAAATTCATTGTCGATTTTAATAATGTTTCTAACTTATTAAATATGTATATGTGATTATTTTATAATATTTAAATACGCCATTTAGGCTAAAAATATTGAAAAAAACCACTTTAAAGGCATTATTTTTCTTTACCAAAAGTTTTTAATTAAGAAAAAACATTTTAGATTAGCTTCATAAAACAATAAACCTCAAAATTATTTAAAAAAGGAGTAACTGAAATGAAAAAATTTACTGAAGTAAAAGAACTGATCGCATCGTTGGAAGCGGATGCTGACAAATTTTATAACAAGGGCAACAGCGCTGCTGGCACCCGTGTTAGAAAAGGCATGCAAGACCTTAAAAACTTAGCACAAGCAATTCGCCTTGAAGTACAAGACGCGAAAAACAAAGCTTAAGTAAAAAGAGAAGCATATTTTTTACTTTATTGTTAAAACCCGTACCCACATCTCAGGTACGGGTTTTTTATTGTTCTACCAATATTTAGCCCCCATGGGGGCCGCCACCGTACGTGAAAGGCAATTCGGATTTTGGCAGGATTGCGTTATGTTAACCAATAGTCTGCGGGTTATGACTCAAGTTTGATGCTTTTCCGACCTACAAATAGCCCTGCTTTTTAAGGTACGTAACCCAAATATCATAGGCAGGTGGTTTAAGGTGCAGTCCCTCATAGCTGTATTGTGCATCAAGATGCTGGTCCTTATCTAAAAATAGCGGGAAAATATTTATGAAGGTGTAATTGCCTGCGATTGCATTGGCTTTATACAGTTTGTTTACGGCTAAAACATGCTCCTCTTTATCATAATGCTGCGGAAAATTCGGCATGGTGGGGTTTAACGGTAACACACTTTGAACATAAATTTTTGTTTGTGGGCAGGCGGCATGTACCCTGTTTACAATCTTCAGCATGTTATCAGCAATTACGGCATCCGGTATATCTTTCCCAATGTCGTTTATCCCGCATAAGATAAACAGTTTGGTCGGCTGCCTGTCGGTAACATCTTTCAATCTCCTTAAAATCCCATAGGTAATGTCACCGCCTATACCGCGGTTTATTACGGTGGTATCGTTTAGCACCTTTTTCCAGTTGCCCATCTCGGTAATACTGTTGCCTAAAAATATAATATGGCCGGTCTCGACGGGTTCCTTTTGAAATTGGGCCAGCTTGTCGGTAGTATGTTCGGGGATAAAAGGGATGGTATCATACACCCGCTGATTGGTTACCGGGTTTTGCGCCTCTGCGGTAAACGGCAGCAGCAGGACGAGGTATAGTAAACGTTTCATAGCTTGTAAAATGGTTTGCTTACAAACTTAAGGCTCTCGGGGTACAAAAGGAAAAGCAAGACTTACGAAGTTTTCAAAACTTCGTAAGTCTAATGGGTTAGCCCAATCTCTTCGTCTCCGCTATAATCTTATCAGCAATGCCGCTACTCACCTGTACCAATGGCAAACGTACGGTATCACCACAAATGCCCAATTGCTTTAATGCAGTTTTTACACCGGCCGGGCTGCCTTCAACAAACATCAGGCGCGTAAAATCAATCAAATCAGAATGCCCTTTTTGTGCCGATTTAAAGTCACCCGCAAGGCAGGTCCTTATCATATCCGACATTCGCCTTGGCAAAGCGTTGCCTACAACCGATATAACACCAACGCCGCCTAAAGCAATCATTGGCAGGCTGATGGGGTCATCGCCCGATATTAATAAAAACGCTTCCGGTTTATCACGTGCTATCTGGTTAAGCTGGTCGAAATTACCCGAGGCTTCCTTAATGCCTATGATGTTTTTAAAATCGTGCGCCAGCCTTACGGTTGTTTCGGCGCTGATGTTGCTGCCCGTGCGGCTCGGCACGTTGTATAATATAATAGGCAATGGCGATACCGCTGCTATTGCTTTATAATGTTGGTAAATACCTTCCTGGGTTGGTTTATTATAGTGCGGACTTGCCGACAAAATTGCATTATAACCGGTTGTATCAAACTGTTTTATTTGTTCAACCAGTTCGTGCGTATTGTTACTACCAAGGCCTGCAACCAAACCAACTCTGCCATTAACACTTTTCGAAGTAAATTCCCAAACGCGCTTTCGTTCATCATTGCTCAGGGTGGCGCTTTCACCGGTAGTACCCAATGAAACGATGTATTCCACACCTCCGTCAATTAAATAGTTGATGAGCTTCCCTAAAGCCTCGTAGTCAACCTGCCCGTCTGTTTGAAAAGGAGTTATAATTGCAACCCCGGTTCCATAAAATTTGTTCATGTTAGTTGTTAAAGGGCGCTAAGATAAGTTTTTTTAGTCGATAGACCATAGTCCATAGACCATGGTTTATAGTGCACAAACGATAAAATTTAATTTTGCTATGGTCTATTGTCCATGGACTATCGACTATTGTTCATGGTTCATGGTTTTTTTGCGGATGGCTTGGAGTATTTAGCCGGCAATAGTTGCGCAGGTTAAATAAGCAGTAAAAGATAGCCAGTGATTGACCCGCCCAGCACGATGAAAGCACTATTGATATGTTTGAATTTTAAAAGTATACAGATACTGGCGACAGCGATAAGTGTGGCTCGCCAGTTGTTTATACTGTCTTTCCCCAATTGACAACAGACTACTATTATCAGTGCTATTGACGCTACATTCACTGCATTTAAAAATGCGGCAAATATTTTTGAGCCCCGCATCTTTTTAACCAGCGGGTTAAGCAATGCAACAAAAACATACGACGGCAGGAAAATGCCAATGGTAGATATAATTGCCCCATTAACCCCGTTAACCTGGAAGCCTATAAAAGTTACCGATGAAAAAACCGGGCCTGGCGTAAATTGCCCCACGGCAATAGCGTCAACCAATTGCTGCCGGGTTATAATGCCATGTGCCACCAGTTCCGAATCAAGAAAAGCAAACAGCACATAGCCGCTGCCGTACAGTATTGCGCCGATTTTGAAAAACGATAGAAACAAACTGATGTTGGTACTGCTGAAAAAATCACCCCCACCCAACATATAAAGAGGTAGTAAGGTAAATGATTTGTTTTTGGACTTTATACGGATAGCATACAATGCCATTGCTGCAAAGCCGGCGCCAAATAAAATAAGGACTTCGGAGTATCCCAATAAGCTTAGTACTAATGCTACAACGCCAATAGCACCCAGTTCAAATGTTTGTAACGATTTTTTTGCCAGCGGATAAATTGCCGCCAGGATAACTGCTATTATAGCAGGCTTAATGCCATAAACAAATGGTTGAATTTGCGGCAGCTGCCCGTACTTTTTGTAAAGCCACGCGAGCGTACCGGTTATTAATACCGCAGGCATAATAAAGCACAAACCTGCAATTATCAACCCTTTCCATCCGCCTTTTTCATGGCCTACATGAATCGCCATTTCGGTGCTGTTTGGTCCGGGGATAAGGTTTGTTGCTCCTATCAGGTCAAGAAAATGTTGTTCCGTTAACCATTCGCGTTTAACCACCACTTCCTGGCGCATCATTGCAATATGGGCCGCAGGACCGCCAAATGCAGTGGTGCCCAGTTTTAAAAACAATAAGGCAATTTCTTTAAGCGATGTTGCTTTCATGGCACCGCTAAGATAACACTTGCTATGTTATGGTTTCGTTAACAAAAATCCCCTTTCCGGCTATGAACCATGAACCAT
>JBDUDE010000367.1:0-8006 GCA_040003105.1 Mucilaginibacter sp.
ACTGCCTGTTATATTTCACCAGCTCGTTTATCAGCATCTCGGCATTTTTGTAATGAACGTTGTCATCACCTGTGCCATGTACGTACAGCAGGTTGCCGCGCAGGTTTTTTGCATAAGTAATAGGTGAGCCCTGTATAAATACCTGTTTGCTGGCTTCATCAATAGGTACGCCCATGTAACGTTCCTGGTAAATATTATCATAGGTAAGCTGCCAGCCTACCGCCGCCACGGCTATACCTGTTTTGTAAATTTCAGGGTGTTGAAACATCAGGTTAAGCGTGCATGAACCGCCCCCGCTCCATCCCCAAACTGCAACCCTGCTTGTATCAACATAAGGCCATTTCATAATTTCCTTAGCACCCATGGCCTGGTCCTGGATGTTTACTATACCAATTTTTTTGTAGATAGACTTACGCCATTCGGCACCCTTTGGCGCGGGTGTGCCCCGGTTATCAAGCGAAATATAGATATAGCCGTCATCGGCCATGTTACCCACATATTCGCCATTGCGGCCTGTGCCGTAACTATCGGTTACCGTAGCGCCGGCAGGCTCGCTGTATACAAAAAATACAACCGGGTATTTTTTAGCCGGGTCAAAATTTGTTGGTTTTACCATCCAGCCGTCCATTTCAACGCCGTCAACCGTTTTCACTTTAAAAAACTCGGGTTTGTTTTTGGCCTCGGTGTTTAATTTGATAGCTGTCCCGCTCAGGTGCTTGTGGTCGGGTAGGCTTACTACTTCGCTTTGATATGGTGTGTAAATATTTGAAAACGCATGCAAACCAATTTTTCCATTGGGCGATATTTCGTAGCTGTGTGTGCCCGGCTGGTCCATAGGCGTTACGCGCTCGGCATTGCCACCGCTCATTTTTATGCGGTAAAGGTATTTTTGAGTAGCGTTATCGGGCGAAGCCATAAAATAAATATAACCCGCTGCTTCGTCAATCAAATCCAGCGCTTCTACATCATAATTGCCTTTGGTAATCAGCGTTTCTTTACCATCGCGGTCAATTTTCGAGATATGCCTCCAGCCGTCTTTTTCGCTTATCCACAAAAAGTCTTTGCCTTTATTTATCCATTCCCAGCCAACCGGGTCGCCGCCGTTCCAGCGCGATTTGCCGTCAATCCAGGCTTTGTCTGTCTCTGTATGAATAACTCTCGCTGTTCCGTTTGATACATTAGCCGTAAAAATTCTACTTTCGGTTTGTGCACGGTTCAGCTGCTCCAATATAATTTCGTTGGAGTTGGTCGTCCACTCCATACGCGGAATATAATGCTGTATGGCATCACCAGGAACGTCAATCCAGGTTGTTTTTCCGGTAGTAACGTCTACTACAGCAATTTTACACTCGCTTGGGTTTTCGCCGGCTACCGGGTACTCAACCGGCACTACGTATGGGTAAATCGAGTCGGTGGTGTTCAGCATCAAATACTTTTTGGTATTGGCTGCATTTATTTGCCAGTAAGCAATGCTATGGCTATCGGGCGACCAGCGGAAACCATCCCTGCAATCCAGTTCCTCTTCGTAGGCCCAATCGAACGTACCGTTAATGCGTGTTTGGCTGCCATCGGTGGTTAATTGCTTAACAGCTCCTGTCGCCAAATCCTCTGTAAAAATATTATGCTCGCTAACGTAAGCAGCCTTAGTGCCATCGGGACTTAGCTTTGCAAACATTAACGATGATTCCGGCCTTGCCGTACCCAATTGCTTCAGGGTTTTTGCGGCCATGTCGTAAACCCAGTAGTCACCACGGGTATTGTAACGCCAAACTCTTTTGGTGTTAGTAAATATCAGTACCTTTTGCCCGTCATCCGAAAGGTAGAAGTTGGCCACGTTAAGGGGGCTTTTGCCCGGCGGCCTAAGCATTTCGTTGCTTACCAAAACAGTTTTCTTCGCGGCGTCGCGGGTATCCAGCTCTACTATTCCGTTGGCTTCCTGTGCCCGGTAGTACTGGTAGCCATCGGCGGCCCAATGTGTTTTTTGGCGTTGCGCTTTTACCCCCAGCTGGCATAGCATCAACGCTATAAAAATAAGAGGTATCAATTTTTGTTGATAAGTTTTGATATTCATGTGGTCAGTTTTTAGCTTAATTTTATTTAAAGGTAATGTGCCTGTAAATTTGGCGTTAAATTAGTACTTATAGCCTGTAATAAATACCTGTAATGAAAAAAATACTTGTGAGTGTAGTCGGCCTTTTTAGCTGTGTGATGTTTAGTTATGCACAACGTATCGACAGGAGTAAATTCATTAAAGACAGCCTCGATTTTTATATCAACCGCTCCCTCACCAACTGGCGCATACCCGGCGCCGCTGTGTGTATTGTTAAGGATGGCAAAATAGTGTTGATGAAAGCCTATGGGATTAAAGAGCTTGGCTTGCCTGCGCAGGTTGATATCAATAGCCTGTTTATGATAGGCAGCAATACCAAAGCTTTTACCGCCACGGCGCTGGCCATGCTGCAAACCAATAAGCAGCTTTCGCTTGATGACAAGGTGAATAAATACCTGCCGCAATTTAAACTGGAAGGCAAGCCCGCCGACCAGGTGCTTATCCGCGATTTGCTTTGCCACCGCCTGGGTTTCCAAACTTTCCAGGGCGATTTTACTTTTTACAACACCAACTTATCCCGTGCCGATATTATCCAGAGGCTCGGGATGCTAAAAACCGTTTACCCTTTCCGCACCAAATGGGGTTATACCAATGCAGCATTTTTAACTGCTGGCGAAATTATCCCGGTAGTTACCGGCAAATCTTGGGAAGCCTATATAAAGGAAAATATTTTTGCCCCGCTGGGGATGAGTAATACCGTCGCCCTGAGCGCGGATATGCCGAAATCATTAAACCGCACCGTGCCGCATACACTGATTGATGGCCGCCTGTCGCCCATACCTTATTGCCAGATTGATGGACTTGCTCCGGCCGGGGGCATCAGTTCATCAATAAACGACATGAGCAAGTGGGTGCTCGCGCTGCTTAACGATGGTAAGGTCGGCCCAAGGCAGGTTATACCAACCGCGGCGATAAACGCCACACGCGAGGCCCAGGATATTATGGGCCGCGTAAAACACCTGAATGGCGAAACAAATTACGAGCTTTACGGCCTGGGCTGGATGATACAAGACTATTCGGGCCATCACCTGATTATGCACGATGGCGGGGTAAACGGCTACCTGTCGTCCGTAACGCTGGTGCCGCAGGATCACCTGGGCATTGTTATTTTAACCAACACCGACCAAAACAATTTTTTTGAGGCCCTGCGCTGGGAGATAATGGATGCCTATTTTAAAATGCAGTACCGCGACTATAGCGATACCTATTTAGCTGGATTTAAAAATGATGCGTCAGTTGAGCTGGCTGCCGATAAGAAATTGCGCGATTCGGTTGCGCTGAATTTAAAACCTGCCCTATCCCCGTCAAGTTATACCGGCAAATACACCAATGACCTTTATGGCAGCATGACGATAACCCAGGGTGAAAACAACGACCTCGAAATCCGCTTTGAGCATCACCCTAAAATGTATACCCACTTACAACCGCTGGGTGGCAACCGTTTTTACGCTACCTTCTCCGACCCAACACTCGGCAAAGCCGTTTTCCCCTTTATTGTAAAAAACGGCAGTGTAAAGGGCATACGGGTTAAGGTTGCCGATTTTGTGGAGAGGGATGCGTATGATTTTACGAAGCAGTAGTACGCTGCTTAATAATAAAATGTCATTGAGCGCAGGGCGGCAACCGCTACTAGCAGAGCCGCCTTGTAAGTTCGCAGCTGCCGCGCTCTCCCGATAGCTATCGGGACCTTACAGCAATAACAAAGTATATGTTAATCTATTGGTTTCAACAGCGAATTCTTTTGCGTTTTCGCTGTCGAACCAAAGCTCTTTCCTTCAATTTCATATAAAAAAACACATCTTTCCTGTTTTTGCGTTTAGATATTGGTTTAACCAAAATTGCTAAATGCACAAACCACGGTTTATACAGTCGGTAAAAGGGAAAATAATTATTACGGCCATACTGGCCTGCTTTGCCCTTTTTTTGGCCTGGAGCACCAGCAAGGGGGCTTTTACTGCTATGCTGGATGCCTTTGAAAACATATCGGCGCCGAACGATAAACTGCGTTTGGTTAATGACATTTCGCGCGGTATTGCCCGGATTGACCAGGTGCAAAGGGCCCGGTCAATAAACAACCCCGACCAGTACTATGGCTTTAACGATTCAAAAAAACTTATCTTAAAGATTGATACCCTGCAAAATCTATACCCCGAAAAATCGGCCCAGGTAAAAAGGTTAAACTCGCTGAAAAAGTTGCTGCAAAACCGCGACCGGCTGTTTGTTAGCTATCTTAAAGTGCGCGAAGGGCTTATCGACAATAAATCATTTTCGGCCAGGGTGGAAGGCTTGAATGATATTGTGGCACAAAGTGCGCAGCAAACCGACAGCATGGTTACCACCACCGAAAAGAAAACATCAACCACTACTGTTTACCCTGCCTATACTACTGAGAAGAAGGAAAACAGGGGGTTTTTTAACCGCTTGTTTGGCAAAAAAAAGGTAAAGGACACCGACTCATTAAACAAGCCATTCCAAATAGTTAACGAGGAACTGAAAGTAAAGCACGATACACTGGCAAAAGCCATACAGGACAGCCTGCTGAAAGGCCTCGGCCAAACCATGCGCGACCTTGAAAAGGTTCAGCAGCGAAAAAGCTCACTCTTTGTAAACCGGGAAGCCACTTTAATAAAATCCAGCGAAAGCATCATCGGCCAGATATTGTCTATTTTAAAAAAGGTAGAAGTGGAGGTTGTTATTCAAACGGCCGAGAATAACATGGCGGCCAAAAGTATGGTGAATGACAGTATTAAACGCATCAGCTTAATTATGCTGGCGTTTGTAGTGCTGATGGTGTTGCTGGCTTATTTTATTTTGAGGGATATATCGCGCATAAACAAATACCGTAAGGAAGTTGAAAAAGCCCGGGACGAAGCCGAATACCATGCGCTTGCAAAACAGCGCTTCCTGTCAAACATGAGCCACGAAATACGTACGCCATTGCAGTCAATAATAGGGTATGCCGAAATAATAAAGCAGCAAACACATCCGGAACAAAAAGACATCGATGCTATTTACAGCTCAAGCGGCCACTTGATGCAGATAGTGAACGAGGTGCTTGATTACAATCGCATCATATCAGGCAAAATAAGCTTTGTAAACCAGCCGTTTAATATGCTGGCGCTGCTCGACGAAACCGTTACGGTGATGCGTTTGCAATCGGATAAAAAAGACATTGCCCTTACCACTAATTTTGACGAGGATATCTCGGTTTTTGTAAGCGGCGACCCTTTCCGCCTAAAGCAAATACTTTTTAACCTGCTGAGCAACGCCATTAAGTTTACCGAACGCGGTGGTGTGGCTTTAACCGTAAAATGCAAACGCGCGGGCAGCTACGTGAGTTTTCATTTCGATGTTACTGATACCGGAATTGGGCTGTCGCCAGAAGACGCGGTAAGGATATTTAAGGAATTTGAGCAGGCCGGTGATGAAAAACTGATGCGGACCGGTACCGGGCTTGGCTTGCCGATAACCAAAGAACTGGTTGAAAGCCAGGGCGGCGAAATAACAGTAAAAAGCAAGCCCGACAAGGGTAGCAGCTTTAGTTTTGATTTATCTTTTGAAAAAGCGGAGCAACCCGCCAATGCCCGAAAACAGGTTCTTAACGGGGCTGTAAACAATGGTAAAGTTTGGATTATTGACGACGACCCCTTTATACTTGAGCTATGTTCCAGGATTTTTGAAAATAACAAAATAGCCTACCGCTGTTTTACATCGCCGCACGAACTGTTAAACACTTCATGGGATGCAGCTGTAAAATACTTGTTGCTTGATATCCGGATGCCCGAAATGAGCGGTATCGAGTTATGCCATTTAATGCGTAAACAAGTGCCTGCTGATGTATTAATTTTTGCCCTTACGGCCCAGGCCTTGCCGGGTGAGCGGGAAACTGTTTTGGCGCATGGATTTAATGGCTTGTTGATGAAACCCTTCAGGGAAAGTGAATTAGTAGCGTTGGTTACCGCAAAGCCCGGCGATGGTGCAACACCGCAGCTAAACATTAAAGCCATAGAAAGAATGACCTTTGGCGACACGGAGCAAACTGCTAAAGTACTTACTCAATTTGCTAAGGACAGCCTGCACGATATTAAACAGTTAAAATCCGCAATAGCAGCTATTGATACCGAAAAGCTGTCGCTAATAACCCATCGCATTGCGGGCCGCACCGCCCAGGCCGGCGCCCGTGAACTGGCCGAAGGCTTTCGCCTGGCCGAAATGCAATTGACCGGTGGGAATGAATTAACGCCGGACCTTATTGACGATATTTTGGCGCTTGCAGAAAAATTGCATGGGCTGGCATTTGCAGCAAGGGAATACGGAATGAAGGAGACAGTGGTGTAGCAAAATGTTGCGTGGAGATTTGTAGAGGCACGATGCTTCGCGTCTAAATACGGATAGGTATACGACATGTCGGCCACCGTAATAATTGATAAACGGCAAATCTGCGCCATCGGTCCTGTCAGCGGGAGACGCGAAGCATCGCGTCTCTACGAGGTTTCAAATAAGATATTTCACCTCAACTATCCAACCCGTACCGCTCAATTTTACTGTACAACGTCTTCCTGTCGATGTTTAATAATTTGGCAGCTTTTGATTTGTTATACCTCACCTGGATAAGCGTTTTTTGAATCAGTTGCTTCTCATTTACCTCATTCTGGGCCTTTAAATCAGATTCGCGGTTTTGAGGGATATTGTTGGATACCGAAAACAGCATTTCATCGGGCAAGCTGTCCAGTCCGGCAATTTCCGATTGGCTTAATAATACCATGCGCTTAATCACATTTTTCAGCTCGCGTAAATTGCCCGGCCAGTCGTATTTGTGTAATATGTCTTTTGCATCGGGCGCCAGGCTGCTCACATTTCGGCCCAGCTCATTATTAGCCAGCTTTATAAAATGCTTAATAAAAATATCCAGGTCGCCTTCCCTAACCCGCAAGGGCGATAGCTGTATCTTAAATTCGTTTATGCGATGGTAAAGGTCCTGCCGGAAGTCACCTTCGGTTACGCTGTTTACCAAATCATCATTGGTGGCCGTAATTATGCGTACGTTAACGGGGATTTGCTTGTTGCTGCCCAGGGGTTGTATTACCCGCTCCTGCAAGGTGCGTAACAGCTTCACCTGCACATCGTAACTTAAATTGCCCACCTCGTCCAAAAAAAGCGTACCGCCGTCGGCATATTCAAACATGCCTTTTTTATCGGCTATAGCGCCTGTAAATGCCCCTTTAATATGGCCAAAAAGTTCGCTGGCCGCTAAATCTTTCGACAACGCTCCGCAATCAATAGCCACAAAAGCCTTTGTACCGCGTTTACTTTGCCGGTGAATGGCACGGGCTACATACTCTTTGCCGGTGCCGCTTTCGCCTTGTATCAATACGGCCATATCGGTAGGCGCAACCACATTTATATGCTCATGTAGTTTATCCGAATCGTGACTGCTGCCTTTTATAAATTCAGGCTGCTCATTTACTGCGGTGGTAACCGGCTCCTTTTTACCGCTCAGCGCGTTGCTCATAATCATCAGCAACTCGTCGGGATTTACCGGCTTGGTAATATAGTCAAACGCGCCCGACTGGATAGCTTTCACTGCCGTGCGCACATCATTAAAACTGGTCATGATAATAACCGGCACCACCGAACCCGTTTCGCGCTCTTTAATAAGCACATCAAGGCCAATGCCGTCGGGCAACCGGTAGTCCAGCAGCAATAAATCAAAGGAGTATTGTGCAATAAGCTTCAGGCCTGCTTTAATATTTTGTGCTGTAAATATTTCGTGCCCCTGCTTTTGTAAAAAACCCTGCAATAATTGAACGAAAGTTAAATCGTCTTCAACTATTAATATTTTTGCCATAGGTAATATGGTTGATGTATGGCAAAAATACAAAAGCCCCCGGTATAT
>JBDUDE010000331.1:0-2394 GCA_040003105.1 Mucilaginibacter sp.
GCCGGGGTTGTAATATGTGTTTTAATGATGGTTTCTCTACCGCTTGATACATGGATAAGGTTAGCCGTTTGGATGGTAATAGGATTAGTAATCTATTTCACTTACAGTAAAAAACATTCACTGATAAGGAAAGGGATAATTAATTTACCCAATGACCCTCCGAAACCAACATATACAGAGTAAGTTATTTTAAACCAATATTGAAAAGGTTCTGATTTATCGGAACCTTTTTTGTCACCTTGAATTTTTATACGCCTCACCCCAAACCCCTCTCCAAAAAGGAGAGGGGCTTTAAAAAAGAGTGAAGTTTAAGTCCTCTCCTTTGGAGAGGATTTAGGTGAGGTCTGACGATAATTTTGAGCCCATTAATGAAAGCCGATAAAAACCTGTGGATATTAGTACTGGTATGTATTATCAACTCGCTCGGCCTCGGCATTATCATTCCTGTACTTTACAGTTATGGCAAAACATTCGGGCTTAATGGTACAACGCTTGGCGTGTTAATGGCCTCGTTTTCCATCGCGCAGTTTTTTGCCACCCCGGTTTTAGGTTCACTATCCGACAAATGGGGGCGAAAGCCCCTGCTGGTCATCAGCCTTGCCGGTACCTGCATGTCCTTTTTAATGTTTGCCGAAGCACGCAGCCTGCTGATGCTTTTTGCTGCGCGGATACTGGATGGCTTAACAGGCGGTAACGTATCGGTTGCACAGGCGATGGTGGCTGATACCGCAACCCCCCAAAACAGGGCAAGGCGGTTTGGTATTTTGGGTTCATCGCTGGCTTTTGGTATTGTGATAGGGCCGTTTGTTGGCGGCGTATTTACAAAGCTTAGCCCACAGGCTCCTTTCTTTTTCGCCGCCGCATTATCATTGCTTGGAACCCTTTGCGCATTATTTTTTTTAAAGGAAACCAATCCATCCAGCAAAAAGACCAGGGCCAGGCACCACGAAAAATTCAAGTACAGCAGCCTTATTACCACCCTTAAACGCCCAACCGTAGGCACAGCCGTTTTTATAGGATTCTTACTTACTATGGCGCAACTTGCCATGATTACCGGTTTCCAGACTTTTAGTGTAGATATATTAAAAATCTGGCCCACAGAAATTGGCTTATTTTTAGCCGGATTTGGGCTTTGTGGTATTATTATGCAGTTATGCGTACCGCTGTTTACCAAGCTCGTCCCGTCAAAAGCGTTGATATTGATGTTATCGTCCATTTTGTGTTTCGCAGCGATGTTTTATTCAGGCTTTATTTCATCATTTTTGCCTTTTGCTATTTGCATGTGTATTTATGGCCTGTTTAACGGCCTGCGCAACCCCATGCTTAACGCAATCATCGCCGACAATACGGATAAAGCCGAACAGGGCAAAATACTGGGCATCAACCAGGCATATGCATCAATCGGGCAAACACTCGGCCCCCTAACTGCGGGGTTGGTAACTGTAATTTCCATACATAGCGTTTTCTTCTTATCTTCATTCTATATTTTAGTGGCATTTTTGCTGAGTTTCCGTTTAAAGAAAAAAGAGTAACCCTAAAACCCCTATAGCCATGCATCCATTAATTTTCAGAGAGGTACTTTCTGTTACCATGATTTTGTTTGCCATTATCGATATCCTGGGCGCTATACCTATAATTATCGATTTGCGCAGGCGCGTGGGGCATATCGAATCGGAAAAGGCAAGTATAGCCGTGCTGGTGTTAATGGTAGCCTTTTTATTCGGTGGCGAAGAATTGCTGTCAATTATTGGGTTGGATATACAGTCGTTCGCTATTGCAGGCTCACTGGTGATATTTGTGGTTGCCATGGAAATGGTATTGGGCATAAAAGTATTTAAAGAAGAAATGTCGACCACCGCATCCATCGTTCCGTTGGCTTTCCCCCTAATCGCCGGGGCAGGTACGATGACTACACTGCTATCCCTTAAATCGCAATATCAAACCCAAAACATACTGGTGGGTATAGCGTTAAATACCCTGTTTGTTTACCTGGTGCTAAAAAATGTAAAATGGCTTGAAAAGCTGCTTGGCGAAACCGGGGTGAATATATTGCGTAAAGCGTTTGGGGTTATTTTGTTGGCAATAGCCATAAAGCTGTTTAGGAGTAATACGCATTTGTGATTTGAAGATGAGACGATTTGATAATTTGGGGATGCCAGAAATACCCTAGCTTATGCACTTCGATTTGTTGACGTAATTTTTCCATGCTATAAACTTACAAATTAATCAACTTATGATCCTTATTCCACCCAATCTTTAGCTTCCCGGTCTCGTCATCCTTAGCTCTTATGTGCAATACAATGCCCCGGTTGCGCCTTTTGGCAAGCTTTACTGTATCTGTTATGCCGGCATCTTTACCCGGGTCGCGTAAGGGGACGTCGAGGGTAATATCTG
>JBDUDE010000598.1:0-7978 GCA_040003105.1 Mucilaginibacter sp.
ATCGTAGCCCTTAAACTGGGTTATGGTAGTTTCTGTTATCAGCACGCCACTTTTACTTACCACAAAATCGTCGCCGCTATGGATAAAGCCCGGGCCGGTATCCATTAAGAATTCGTTGCCTTTTTCGGGTTTTATATCGGCAATTACGTTCCAGCGTTCGCCAACAATGTAGTCTGTCCAGTTATTATGGGCAATCACAATTTTATGATCTTTGGTAAAGCTGCCGGTTGCAATAAATGCGCTGCAGTTGCCCGGTGCGCGGTTGTCGCCGCTGCCGGGTTTAAGTTTGTTCATTAACAAAGGCACATAATAGCCAGGTAGTTCATAATAAGCATTGAGCGCGGTAATATCCAGCGAATCGTATTTAAAGCCTTTATCACGCAAACCTTCGGCAATGCCTTTCATTTCGTCCTGGTACTCCTTGTCAATTTTCTTCCATAAAAACCTGGCGGAAGCCGCGCGATAAAACGCCCATGTTTTGCCACTGCTGCTTGGCAGGTAATATTGCATTACCTTTATCATGGTATCAATTTCTTTAGCTGCCAGGAAACCATGCTGGTAACCAATGTCGGCCGGTGCGCCTGCCAGGTGCAGGTATATCCAGCCATTTTTGTCTTCGCGAGAGGCATTTGCCAGCCGGCTTTTTGTTTTTGGCGTTTCTTTACAGCTAAAAAACAGCACTGTGCTGCAAATGGCTAATACAGGGGTAAGTTTTAATTTCATGTTGATTTTAATATGATGAGGTGTTTTTTAGAATGGGTAAGCAACATATAAACTTTCATAACGTAAAGATAAAATATTGAGCGTGTTTTGCAAATGGGTTAAACACAATACAGTAATGTTTAAACAGCCGAATCTCCTCCTTAATACTGTAGGTATAAATCCCATTTTTTCGTTAATTTTGTTTTTTAGTGTGATATATGAGCACAAATAACCCGGTAAAGTTTTCCAAAGGCTGTTACGTTGGCTCAAAAATAAAAGAGTGCACCTTTAATAATATCATAACCAGCGAAACCATATTTGCTGCGGGTGAGTGTTCCGACTGGCATTACCATTCCAATCCTCATTTTTCGCATATTTTATCGGGCGGCAGCACAGAATTGCGCGGGCTGAAAGCCGAACGGCAGTTTGAAGGCAGGGGACTTTATTACTACCCCGGCGTTTCGCACCAAAATGTATCCTACCTGGCCGGGACGCACATTTTTAATGTTGAACTGGAAGATGCCTTTTTTAATACGTACCAGTTACAAAGGCCGGCCGAAGCATTGATGTATGATGATAATATCCCCCTAAATGCAGGCGGACTCATTAAAGTATTAAAGGAGCATCAATTGAATGACCGGGACAGCGGCATTGCTGTCGACCAGTTGTGCATCACTTTAATTGAAACCGCGCTAAAAACTGAAGATAATAATCCTGGGTGGGTAAGTAAGATAACAACCGTACTGAACGATTGCTGGAATATACCGCAAACGCTTACAGAGCTTGCCGGCAGTGTGGAAATTCACCCGGTTACGTTATCAAAGTACTTTAAAAAATATTTCAACTGCACATTAGGCGAATATCGCAGGCGCATTAAAATTGAACGGGCCCTGCAATTAATCAGAAAAAGCAAATACTCTCTTACCGAAATAGCCTACCAGTGCGATTTTACAGACCAGGCCCATTTCACCAAAACCTTTCAAAGCATAACCGGGCTGCTCCCGGGGCAATACAAAAGAATCTGAGCATTCCGGCTCACGCTAATTCCATACAATTTTAAGCAATGTTATCCCGATACATTTGTATCAGCATTTAATAATGTAAATGATGCAAAACGAAATAATAAGGCCTATTGAGCCGAAGGATAATACCAGCATAGCCAATATTATAAAAAAGGTATTAACCGAATTTAAAGCCAATAAGCCCGGTACGGCTTATTTTGATAAAAACCTGTATAGCCTGTCGGAAGTTTTTCGCACACCGGAATCGTGGTACTGGGTGATTGAACAGGATGGGGAAGTTAGGGGCGGTGGCGGTATTTTCCCCACTGAAGGCCTCCCGGATGGCTATTGTGAATTGGTGAAGCTATATCTGGATGAACCGTTGCGTGGTAGGGGGATAGGCAAAAAATTGATAGCCCTTTGCCTGCAAACCGCCGCTGATGCAGGCTACACACATGTTTACCTGGAAACCATGCCCGAACTAGAGATAGCTGTACCGTTATATGAACGGCTTGGCTTTGTTTATATACAAACATCGCTCGGCAACTCCGGGCATACAGATTGCAATACCTGGATGGTAAAAGCAGTAGCTCATTTATCAGCAATAAAAAACAACTAAAACTATGCGTTCATACATAAAAGCCTGCTTAATTATTGTACTGGCGGTATTCGTTTTATATGCAAAGGCGCAATACCCCAAATACACACTCCAAATAGCCGATAGCCTGTACCGGCAATATAAGCTTGATGATAGCTATAATGCTTACCGCAGCATCGCTAACTGGCCCGAAAACGGGCCCAATACAAGGATAAAAGCTTATTTGCAACTGGCCAACCAGGATTGGAAGTTTCATCATAATTACGACGATGCGTTCAAAATACTGCAAATAGCGTCAACGTTAAAAACAGATTTATACAGTATCAAGCTCGCAATGGCTGTTGCCAGCAGGCAGGCGGGTAAATATGCAGCTGCAAAGCTATATGCTGATGAAAGCCTTCGGTTGGCCAAAAGCGCAAATGAAAAAACAGACGCAGGTATAGCTTTTGCCGGTGCCATTAACGATTGGAATTTTAATCACCAGGTTGCCGATGCAGCCGTAAATCATAAAGATTTAATAAAGGCAGCACAGATCCTTGGTGAGGTTCTCGAAAAACAACCCGGTAATTCTGATGCCAGCGAGTTGTTGGTTGGCATCGGACTATTTTTGAATGATGAGGAATTAATGCTGAAGGGATTGAAATCGTATTATTTAATAAGCGACGAAGGGCACATAAACCAGGCTGTTGCGCCCGGCTTTAAATTGCTTAAACCGATATTGATTGATTGGAAAGGGAAGTCACTTTCGACAACACAAATGGCAACGCTTGCACTTGGTCTGGCTAATGCTAAATTTTTTAATTATGCCGATTATATCATCGCGGCGATAAAGAAAAAAGCCCCACTTATTTTTAATACCTCAAAGGAATTACAGGATGTTGCCGCTTATGCCGCTTATATTAATAACGTGCAACAGGTAAACGACAGGATATATCCGCAGGTGGCGAACGGGAAAACAAAGTATGAAAATGAATACGATTCGCTGATGAACAGAGCCGGCAAGGTTTTGCGGAATAAATTAAGCTTTATTAAGAAGGGCGGAAAATTTGACCCCGATACCTTATATGATATATTGAACCGAAGATTTGGTACCGAAGGGTATACAGGCACCACCGTTAATTATTACGGTATGCTGATGGGACATATTATCCATAAGGAGCTGAAAGAGATCAACCAGTATGGCTACAGTACAAAATTTACATTTATCTCGGTGGACAGGCTGATATCGCGCGACTTTACATCGTGGTACGGCACAACCAACGTTGGGGGCTGGGGCGACAGCACCACCATAATACAAGTGCGAAAGGCGTATATGACTGAACCCTTCCAATTGCTTAACTGGATGACCGACTCTACCGCGAAAAAAAGCATCCCGGCCCAAATTGCCCAAATGAAACAGGCGGACCTGGAAGTCTGCAAAAAAGACCCATACGCCGAGCCTAAGTTTTTGGCACTTTATCTTAAATATAATGAGGCATCGAAAATATACAAACGTTTAACCGGTTCGGGTTTAAAAGGCATGGAGCTTAATATTGCGTTTGTTGATGAGATATTAAAGCTCACCATAGCCTCAACAGTGTTTGCCCACGAGGGGCGACACGCTATCGACCAGCTGTATTTCCCCCAAGAGTTTAAAGCCATGAGCGACGATGAGCGCGAACTTAGGGCAAAGTATTCGGAAGTTATCTATTCATTAAATCCCAAAATGGCTTTTACCGGCAGTATTCTCGGCTCTAACCTTGGTTCAAACACTAACCACGGTAAAGCCAACCAGCGGTTTTGCAAGTTGATTGCGGATTGGATGGCTACACATCAAACAGAAATAAGTGGGCTGGATAAAGATGTCCCGTTATTGATGCAGTTTGACTTGTTGACGAACTACCAGTTGATAGCTATTTGTAAAAGCGGGGACCCATTGGCGGGGAAAGGGAGGAATTAGAAAAATTAAGCTCGTTTTGAATATTAAAAAATGTAGCTAAGTTTATCCCCTAAATGAATACCTTCCAACGTAAGCTCCGTACAATTTTTCTCCCTTACCTAATCATTAACGTTGGCTTAATAGCTATTTATACTTTTTTAAACTGGCTGCTTGTTATAAAACTAGGCGTTGTTAAGCTTGATGAAAACATCGCCAACGTAGTTATACCTATCATCCTGCCATGGCTGCCTTTAATAATATGGATGAGGCCCCGCCTAAAATTACTTAACCTGCGCACAAGCGGGCGGAGTAATCCTATTGCCCTTATTATATCCTTGTGCGGCGTGGCTACGGTTCTTCCTATTGCCCTTGCGCAATTGTATATGATTACCGCTACCGGCAAACTTACCAGGCTGGAATATATGAGCGAAATAAATTATAAAGTGCCAACCAAATACTACTCGGTTAAACACTTTTACGTGGCCAAAAATGTCGCGCATATTAAACCGGTGTTTACAGTAACCGGCAAATATAACACTGGTTTCGAGATGTCAATTTATGCAGCAGTGCCTGTTTTTGACCACCTGTTCCCGGATACCAACATGATTGCGGCCATGCGGAATAACTTAAATGCTAAAGGGCTGGTTATTATTGATGGAAAGTTAAGCAGTATGCAGCAGTTAAAAAGGCTCCCGGCCGATTCAATCCGGAAGATGCGCTACCTTAATCCTTCGCTTGTTATGCCCAAATACGGCGACACCGGTAAATTTGGCGCCTTGATTGTTGCTACCCGCCATTTCAAAATACATTCGGAGGCGCCGCCACCCAAAATTGAGCCTGCTGCCTGGCTTACCGTTAAATATACTACCACTATAAACAATCATTTATCTATTGCCGAAAAAGACCGGCGGTATAAAAAATTTATAAGGCACTGCGATTCTGTTTTCCGCCGCACGCGGATTGACAGGTTTGTTTACCTCGAAAGACTGCCTTACAGCAGGGAGATTCAATATTACCTTGATGCGATAAAAAGCAGGGGCGATGTTGCTGACGGGTTTCCTATTGTGCTTTCGCCGGTGTATGATTCGTATGCAAATAAAAACGGGCACACCCTGGCCTTGGTGTTCGGCTCGCTGGCGATTGGGAGTGGGTTGTTTTTGTTGGTTATTGGTTTAATAAAATTTAAGGCGGGGAAAGATTTTACGCCAACGGAAATTTGACTTTAATTTTAAATGCCCGGATTGAGTTTGGTTCAAGTTTAGGGAAGATTGGGGTGCAAAGCAAACGAAATCGGATATTTGTTGGGAATATCAATGAGGTCGATTACAAATCCCGGTTACCGAGATTATGCCGGCCTTTTTGTAACTTTGTTTGATATATTTAAAATTCAATATATTTGTTAAAAACACGAAGACGATGAGTACGCTATTAGTCCACGCTCAAGACGACAATCAGTTAAATGCTACCAAGGCTTTTTTGAAAGCTTTAAAAATTCCATTTGAAAGCGTACAGGATGGGGAAAGCCCATATAATCCGGAATTTGTGGCAAAAATTAAAAAAAGCATTCAACAGGCTAAAGAAGGTAAAGTTGTGAAAATCGCTTTAGATGACATATGGAAATAGTTTATACCCTCGACGCCAAAGAGGATATTGATTATTGGAAAAAATCCGGCAGTACTACCCGCCTTAAAAAAATCAGAAGTCTTCTGGAAAATATTTTAGAAACACCATTTGAGGGGATTGGCAAGCCGGAGCCTTTAAAATATGGCCTAACAGGAGCTTGGTCGAGAAGAATTGACCACGAGCATAGGCTTGTTTACAAAGTTGAGCGTAATGAAATAATTGTCCTTGGTGCAAAAGGCCATTATAAAAAATAAGTAAAAATGCATGCGATGCCAAAGAAACTTTAAGCAACGCCAACCTCTCCATCCTCAAAAAGAAATAACCACAAACAACGTTTCACCCTGAAGCCCATATTATCAACCTAATCCACCCAAGCAACCACTCACTTTATCAACCAAATCCCCCACAAATTCCGCTCTAAATAAATTATAAAAAAATAACTCACTAACTATTTGATAATTACTGTAAAGTTTCTATCTTTGCCGTCCCTTTCGGGGGGAATAATATGTCTTGAACGAAGCCCTACTGCTTCGATGGACACAAACTAAAAAAGAAAATGTCAGGAATTATTGGTAAAAAAGTAGGAATGACCAGCATTTTCGATGAAGCAGGAAAGAATATTCCCTGCACAGTAATCGAAGCTGGCCCTTGCGTGGTAACACAAATCAGGTCTGTTGAAACAGACGGATATGCTGCTGTTCAGTTAGCATATGGTGAGAAAAAAGACAAGCACACTACAGGTCCTTTAAAAGGCCATTTCCAGAAAGCCGGTACTACACCAAAACGTAAACTGGTTGAATTCAAAACTTTCGAGGACGAAAAAGCACTGGGTGATACTATCACCGTGGGTATTTTTGAAATCGGCGATTTTGTGGATGTGGTTGGTACCTCTAAAGGTAAAGGTTTCCAGGGTGTGGTAAAGCGTCACGGTTTTGCGGGTGTGGGTATGCAAACTCACGGTCAGCACAATCGTTTACGTGCACCAGGTTCAATGGGAGCGTCTTCATGGCCTTCACGTGTATTTAAAGGTATGCGTATGGCCGGGCAGATGGGAAATGAGCGCGTTAAAATTCAGAACCTACAGGTTGTGAAAGTTTTCGCTGAGCAAAATCTGCTGGTTGTTAAAGGTTCCATCCCGGGAGCTAAGGGTTCATTCGTAATAGTGGATAAATAAGATGGAAGTTAAAGTATTAAATGTATCAGGTAAAGAAACAGGTGCAAGTGTGCATCTACCTGAAGCGGTATTTGGTATTGAGCCCAACGATCACGCAATTTATTTGGATGTTAAGCAGTATTTAGCTAACCAGCGCCAGGGAACTCACAAATCAAAACAACGTAACGAGATTGCAGGTTCAACCCGCAAGCTTTACAAACAAAAAGGTACAGGCGGTGCCCGTGCAGGTAGTATCAAGTCTCCTTTGTTTAATGGTGGTGGCCGTGTATTTGGTCCGCAACCACGCGACTACAGCTTTAAGCTGAACAAGAAGTTGAAACAACTTGCCCGTAAATCAGCCTTAAGCTATAAAGCGATTGACAATAGCATCTTTGTAATTGAAGATTTCAATTTCGAAGCTGTTAAAACCAAAAGCTACATACAATTTGTTGCCGATCTGAACTTATCTAACGAAAAAACTTTGTTAGTTCTGCCTTCAGCAAACAACAACATTTATTTATCAAGCAGAAACCTGAAAAAATCTAAAGTTATCACAGCCGATCAGTTAAGCACATACGATGTGTTAAACGCTGGTAAGTTGTTACTAACTACGGATTCTGTTAAAACTTTGGAGGAAGCATTAGCTAAGTAATCATGGAAGTATTAAAAAAACCCTTACTTACCGAAAAGGTATCTCAATTAACCGAGAAACTGAACCGTTATGCTTTTATAGTTGATCCCAGAGCTAACAAGATCCAGATCAAAGGAGCAATTGAGACCATGTACGGTATTAATGTAGTTGCAGTAAACACCATGCGCTACGTTGGAAAGTTGAAAAGTCGTAATACTAAAGCAGGAGCCATCAGTGGCCGCGCTGCTAAGTATAAAAAAGCGATCATCACTTTAAAAGATGGTGAAACGATAGATTTTTATAGCACAATATAGAGATGGCAGTTAAAAGATTTAAACCGGTAACTCCGGGT
>JBDUDE010000380.1:0-7971 GCA_040003105.1 Mucilaginibacter sp.
ATCGCAGAAATTTCGCCCGCTCATACACGCGGCCGCAACGTGGCGATCAACCAGCTGACAATAGTGTTGGGCATACTAATCACCAACCTGGTAAATTATGCGCTGGCTGATAAAGGCGTTAATAGCTGGCGGTGGATGTTTGGACTTGGCACAATACCAGCGGCACTTTTTTTAACGGGCGTATTGTTTTTACCGGAAAGCCCCAGGTGGTTGTTAAACGCCGGTTATACAGAAAAAGCCACCAAAATTCTGGCTAAAATCGGCTCAGCTGCCTATGTAGACCAATCCCTTAAAAATATCAGTAAAACCGGGGGGCATTCTCCGGGCGGCTCCTATCGCGATGTTTTCGCGAAAAGTGTGCGTCCCGCGGTCGTGGTGGGGATAACATTGGCAGTATTCCAGCAGCTCTGTGGCATTAATGTTGTATTCAATTATACATCAACCATTTTCAAATCAGTTGGCGCTAATCTCGACCGGCAATTGTTTGAAACGGTAGCCATAGGCATTGTTAACACCTTATTCACCTTATTAGCCATGTGGCAGGTAGACAAGCTGGGCCGGCGGCCACTGATGCTTATCGGGTCATTAGGCTTGTCTGTTGTGTACGTAGTACTTGCTTTTTTATTAGGGCACCATGCAAGCGCCGGGCTGGTTTCCATATTTGTTTTAATTGCCATTGGCTTGTATGCCACCTCGCTGGCACCCGTCACCTGGGTTATCATTGCAGAGATATTTCCGAACCATATACGCGGACTGGCATCGTCAGTAGCTATAGTTAGCTTATGGATCGCCTATTTTATATTGGTTTTTACGTTTCCCATCCTTGCGGAGTACCTGGGTACTTATGGGCCATTTTACCTGTATGCCGGAATCTGCCTGTGCGGTTATTTCTTCATCAGGCTAAAAGTACAGGAAACGAAGGGACAAACCCTCGAAGAGCTGGAACAGAATTTTATAGGACATTAATCACATTTATATTTTTACATGGAAGTTTCAATATGGCAAGAGGAGTTAATGTTACCCACCTATCGTACCGGATTGCCCGATAAAAACCCGATGTTTTTTGAAAACAGGGTATACCAGGGAAGCAGTGGTGTTGTTTACCCCAATCCGGTTATCGAATCCATTGAGGACGAAAAAACAGACCAGCCCTACCAGGCGCTTTTTCTCGAAAACAGGTACTTAAAGATCATGATTTTGCCGGAATTGGGCGGGCGGGTCCATATGGCCTTTGATAAAGTAGCGAACCGCCATTTCATTTATTATAACCAGGTGATCAAGCCAGCACTTGTCGGCCTTTGCGGGCCATGGATTTCGGGGGGTATTGAATTTAACTGGCCGCAACACCATCGTCCCAGCACCTTCGAACCAATTGACTACGCGGTTGAAGAAAATAGCGATGGCAGCAAAACGGTATGGGTAAGCGAAGTGGAAAAAATGTTTCATACAAAAGGCAAGGCAGGCTTTACACTATATCCCGATAAGGCTTACCTTGAAATTAAGGCACAGCTGTTTAACCGCACCAACCTGCCCCAAACTTTTTTATGGTGGGCAAACCCGGCAGTACGTGTAAACGAACATTACCAGTCAATCTTTCCGCCTGATGTACACGCGGTGTTTGATCATGGAAAGCGGGATGTCTCCTCATTCCCTATTGCAACCGGCACTTATTACAAAGTGGATTATTCACCCGGCACAGATATTTCCCGCTACAAAAACATCCCTGTTCCCACGTCGTATATGGCGGTTGGTTCAACCTATAATTTCGTCGGCGGATACGAGCATGATCAAAAAGCGGGGATGTTACATATAGCAGACCATCATGTATCCCCGGGCAAGAAGCAGTGGACATGGGGAAACGGCGACTTCGGCATTGCCTGGGACAGGAACCTGACTGACGAAGACGGACCGTATATTGAATTAATGACAGGGGTGTACACGGATAATCAACCGGATTTTGCCTGGATTATGCCAAATGAGGAGAAATCGTTTACACAATACTTTCTTCCTTACCGGGAGGTCGGGATGGTTAAGAACGCAACAAAGGATATGCTACTTGGATTAGATACAGAACGCGATACTGTTATAATCAGGGTATTTGCCACTTCGGAGCAAGGCGCACTCAGAGTCCGGCTAAAGCTGGGCGATGAATTATTATTCGAAGAAACAGTGGATCTTTCGCCTGAAAAATTATTTGAAAAGTCGTTAACTGTATCCTATTCAGACCTCAGTCAGTTGCGGGTTTCTGTGTCTAATTACGAAAACAGGGAACTTTTAGCCTACCAGCCTGATCCTAACAACGACGCGCCAGCAATTCCGGATCCGGCATCGCCTGCCCTCGCGCCAAAAGATATCGATAGTATTGAACAGCTTTTCCTTACCGGCCAGCACCTGGAGCAGTACAGGCATGCAACCTATAGCCCGGTACCTTATTATGAAGAGGCACTCTCCAGGGAACCCGGCGACACCAGGAGCAATAATGCTTTGGGGGCCTGGTACCTTCGCAGGGGGCGATTTGAGATCAGCGAATCTTATTTCAGGACAGCAATCGAAACGTCCGTTCAGCGGAATCCGAATCCTTATGACAGTGAGCCTTATTATAATCTCGGCCTGTCGCTTCATTATCAACAAAGATTCAACGAGGCCTACAACGCATTTTTCAAGGCCGCGTGGAGCAGTGCCTGGCAGGATAGCGCCTATTTTGCCGTAGCACAGATTGACATTAAGCGGGGCGATTATGAGCTTGCCCTGGAACATATCGACTGGTCGCTCGACAGGAATGCCAGGAACGGCAGGGCGTATTTAATAAAGGTACACGCCTTGCGCAAACTCAACAGGATAAGTGAGGCAATTGCCGTTGCGGAGCAGGCATTGAACCGCGACCACTTTAACCTAAGCGTATTATTTGAGTTGTATTTTTGTTACCTGGAGCAGGACGAACAAAGCGAGGCTGAGGAAATTATTGATGATTTGCTAAAATTGAGCAGGGGCAGTGCGCATACACTGGTCGACTTCTCGATTGATTTTGCTGATCTGGGCTTGTTCAGCCAGGCGATTGAGTTGCTTCATCATGCTGAGGTAGCTGAACTGCATTCGCCACTGATTAATTACTATATCGCCTATTACTGGCACAAGACGGGCGACCCGGACCAAAGCCATACCTACCTGGCAAAGGCGGGGGCCGAAACCGGCATTTGCTTTCCAAATCGCCTTGAAGATATCCTGGCATTGCAATTTGCAGTCGAAAATAGCTCTTCGGATGCAAAAGCGCTCTACTTCCTTGGAAATCTCTGGTACGACAAAAAACAATATGAAGAAGGAATGATTTGCTGGGAAAAGGCAATTCAGATTTCACCTTCTTTCCCGACTGCTTATCGTAACCTTGCAATAGCCGCCTACAATAAAAGGAAACAACCCGAAACAGCACTTGATTTATTCGAAAAAGCATTCCAAAACGACACCTCCGATGCAAGGGTGTTAATGGAATTGGACCAGCTTTACAAACGGACAAATAAGCCTGCTATATGGCGTCTCAATAATTTAAAACGATATTCGGCACTCGTGCAGCAAAGGGATGATCTATACTTGGAAGTGGTTTCGCTGGAAAATTTTTCCGGCAATTTCGAATCAGCTTATAAACTATTGATGAGCCGAAAATTTCATCCATGGGAAGGTGGCGAAGGCAAGGCATCTGGCCAGTACGTTTATAGTTTAACAGAGCTTGCCAAACAGGATATTGCCAATGGATTGTTTGAAAGCGCCATAGGGCGATTGAATGCGGCGCAGCACTTTCCACACAACCTTGGTGAAGGGAAGCTTTATGGCGCCCAGGAAAACGATATATTTTACTGGCTAGGCTGCGCCTGTGAAGGTTTGGGCGATATGGAGAATGCAGAATCTAACTGGCAAAAAGCATCCCGGGGCCTCGACGAACCAAGCGCCGCAGTGTTTTACAACGATCAGCAACCCGATAAGATATTTTACCAGGGCCTGGCCCGGGAGAAATTGGGCGAACAGTCAAAGTCAGAAACCATCTTCCATACCCTGTTGAAATATGGCGAACGAAACCAGGATAACGAGGTTCGGATAGATTATTTTGCAGTTTCATTGCCTGACCTGCTGATTTTTGATGATGACCCGAAAAAACGAAACTTTTTGCACTGCCGGTATATTTCTGGTCTTGGCTATCTTGGATTAAAAAAATACGACCTGGCAGAGCTTATCTTTAAGGAATTGCTCCAGGCAGATGCTATGCATTTCGGGGCAGGAACGCATTTGCGACTGCTTGCTTCGTTGCAAAACAAGACGGAACAGGTTCGCGACAAATAAAAGCTGAGCCCCTAAATCCAGTTGGCCATGCCCGACAATCGGAAATCCATTATAGTTTAGGTTTATAATTGGTTGAAAAGAGTTCCTGCTTGTCAGGAGCTCTTTCTTCTTTCCACACGGTTCTGACCTATTTTCATTCCGGCAATTCAAGTTGACAACGCGTTTAATAGATACCAGCCACTACTGGCAAAGGAGTTGCAGAGATGAAAATTAACCTGCTTGTTACCAGGACAGTTGTGAATGTGGGACCCCGTTGACCTATTAATCACAATACCGGCAATAGCAACTGCACTTTTTGGTGTAAAAGCAGGGGTTTGGCTAAGGCGAACAGACGTAGATAGCGCAAATAAAACCGTGTGGTTAGTTAGACAACAACCCCTTGGGCTGATCTTCGGTTTTTGAAGCCCAATTATTGGAGGGTGCCTCCTGCAGGTATATGTCAAGCTTACCGCCTTTTATAAGGTTTTTATAATTAATGTAGTTTTTTGCATATACATGTCCATTCCATTTAACCGCCTTTATGTATATAGCGTTTTTTGATTTTTTAAAAGTCCGGATCAATAAGATTTTGCCTCCCGGCAGGCTAATTGACACTTGTTTAAATATCGGCGAACATAACAAATATTCGCCAGAAATCGGATTGAGCGGGTAAAACCCCATTGCGGCAAACATATACCAGGCCGACATTTGCCCGGCATCGTCATTACCACCAAGTCCGCCGGGTCCGTCACTGTATTCGGTAGCTAAAATAGTTCTTACCTGTTTTTGCGTTTTCCAGCAACTGCCGGTATAGTTATACATAAATGGTACCTGGTGCCCCGGCTCGTTACCATGCCAATACTCATTTTTAATAAAAATACTGTCGAGTGCAGCTTCGAGCATTTTACGCCCTTTCATTAACCGGACCAGGCCAGTTACATCTTGCGGAACATAAAAAGTATATTGCCTGGGCGTTCCCTCAGTGATATATGTTTGCCTCACATCCGGATCAAAAACTTTAGTCCAATCGCCATTTTGCATTCTACCCTTCACAAAACCCGCAGCCGGATCAAATACATTTTTGTAATTGTTCGCCCTTTTTATAAGTGACCTGTAATCTGCATCAAAGCCTAATTTTTTCGATAACTGCGACAAGGCATAATCATCATAGGCATACTCCATGGTCCGGCTTACCTGCTCCATTTTGTGAAAGGCATCCTTAACACTATCTTCCAGGGGTATGTAACCATATTTTATATACGATGTTAATGCGCGCCTGCCCTTACCATCTTTATAATCCTGTTGTTTCTCTGGTAAATCAAATGCGTTCTGCCGCATTAAACGATAAGCCTCGTGAACATGTGCTGTGCTAATGCCCTTTAAATATGCTGATGTAATGATAGATGTTGTATGATCACCGATCATTTCGGATGTGTAGTTATTCCAACAGGGAAAAATTGGCAGCCAGCCGCCTTGCTCTCCCTTTAATATTAGCGACTGAACAAGATCATTAACCAGGCGTGGACGAAGTATTTCTAAAAGCGGCACCTGCGCCCGGTAAATGTCCCACAACGAAAAGTCATCGTAATAATTCATTTTGGTGGCCTTTTCTAACCGGTAATTACTTGCAAACCGGGGATAGACACCATCAACATCATTATACAAACGAGGCTGCTGCATGGCATGATAAAGTGCTGTGTAAAAAACACGCTTGTCGGTTTGGTTTGCGGTAGTAATTGTTATCTGCTTTAAAGCCTGCTGCCATATTTGCCTGCATTTTGCCACGGTATTATCAAAATTCCACCCCGGTAATTCGGCCTCAAGGTTCCTGCGTGCACCCTGAAGGCTGCTAAAGGAAGTCCCCACCTTTACAAGCAACTTTTCGCCTTTTTGCATTTTAAAGCCTATAAAGGCACCTATGTTTTTTTGTTCACTTATACTGTCTTTTATGAAAATTTTTTCGCCTGTAAATGTGCCTTTAGCGGCCAGCGTCTTATTTATTTTAATTACAAAATAACCATTAAAACCCGCGGATTTCCCCCAGCCCTGGTAAATACGATGTACGGGGTTATAGCCATATATCTCCCCCTTTTTAGCATCAATTTTAATATAGCCTTCCCCGTAATCACTATTTGGGGTAATTAAAAGATAGAGGCTGTCCGCTTCATGGGCCGTAAATTCCATCATGCCGCATCGCGGCGTGGCGGTAACAGCTGCATGTATTTTGTACGATGAAAGTTTAAGCCGATAAACATACGGGGTTGATTGCTCATCCTTATGATCGAATTTTGCAGAATAATTTACGGTTTTCAAGCTGCCTGTCACCGGCATTACGGTCAGGCTGCCATAATCCTGCATACACGACCCACTTATCCAGTGAGAACCTCTAAACCCGCTAAAAAGATCATCTTTATAATAATACGGCGGCGTACATTTTGATTCTATTGCATGCGTTTGTGGTGTCCATTGCGTCATGGCAAAGGGCGTACATACCGATGGTATTGTGTTGGCAAAATTCTCCTGCGCCGAGCCTAGTTTTAAGGCTGATGGAGTAGTACTGTTTGCTGTTCCGGATAAGGGATTAACATATTTAACAAGGTTCGGACCCTGTGCAAATACCCTCGCGCATACCGCAAATAATAGTATTAATAAAAATACACGTGCATTTAACATCCTTACTAATCGCAGTGAAGATTAATCTTGATTTTGATACGGAAATAGTATTCAATGCCGTTTAGTTTGCTAAGCGGCATTGAATAGAAGCTATAATTTAACTGTCGCCGGAAGGTATTTGGCAATCAGATCCTCATAATAAGGTTTTAACTCCGAAACTACCGGCGGTACAGGGCTTTTTGAATACAGGTCATACGGGTTAAATTTATCCACCCATTTAAACATTTCATGGTCATGCGCATTAAGTAAATGATCGTAAGCATGCTCGCGGTGTTGCGAGTAAAACGAGTGATAGCGGATCATATACAGGCCTTCTTCGGGCAGGTAATCCTTTGTTAAATGATACAGGTATTCATCGTGCCCCCAGGATAAATTCACGTTATCCATGCCGCAGTGATGCGAGTAAACACCATATTTAGTGTTATAGCGCTCATCATTTATATCAGGGTTATCGGCAAAAAATTCAGGATAAACTATTTTGTCCGAAAACTTACATCCTACCGGGTATGAATCGCCCACAACGTTCCATTGCGGCTCGCCAAACAGGCAAAGCACTTTACCCAGATCGTGTATAAAACCAGTGAGCACAAACCAATCCGGGTGCCCGTCGGCGCGTATGGCTTCGGCAGTTTGCAACAGGTGTTGCAGCTGATCAAGCTGCAGGTCGGGGTCCGAATCATCTATCAGTGTATTGAGGTACTCCATTGCCGACCACCATGGCATTTCCATCTTGTCAAACTTCAAAAAGTTAGCCTTTTTGGCTAAAACGTTATCATAAGTTTGATATTTATGATTAAGACGATAAAACTCGCGTACACCATCTATCTCCGGGCTGTCATAGTTTCTGAATTCGTCTTTTTCCTTGGCCGGCTGTCCGGGCTCAGGGTATCTTTTAAGCACATCCTCGTCCCAATCTTCGAGGTTGCGCAAAGGCGACATTTCTTCGTTAGTTAGCTTTGTCATAAATTTTATTATTTGATAAATAGGTTT
>JBDUDE010000299.1:0-2390 GCA_040003105.1 Mucilaginibacter sp.
GATAATCAGTAACTTATAAACACGTCATTATAAGGAACGAAGCAATCTCGTCGCCATGCACATTCGTTATACAAATTTGAAGCCTGCCATTTCGCCCCGTATCACGACGAGGTTGCCGCGCTCGTTCCTCGCTCGCAATGACAAAATTTTTAAAGTAACTGTTTAGGTTTTCAAATGTAGTTTTACTACATCAAACAATCTTTCAATATCCCCTGGTGTTGTATACAAATATGGCGATACACGTATACTTTCTCCCCTGTATCCCGCAAAAATATTTTCATTTTTAAGCGCTGCTTTCAAAGCATCGTTAACGCCACCAGGCAAATCAAGACCAATCATATGGTCAACCCTTTCGGCGGGGAACCCAACGCCAAGCGCAGCTGCTTCGCTTGCTATTTGTTTTGTGATGACTTTTAATTGCAATTGAATATCCTCAACGCCCCAGTCCAATACCTGTGTGAGCGCGGCAATGGCCATCGGTACGTTTATAAAGCCCGGGAACCCGCCCATATCAAAACGGCGCGCGCCAGGTCTGTAGTCATCGCGGTAATTGACCAGGCCGGCAAAGTTTTCGCTGTCGTTTTTTGTGAGCCACGAGTACTCGATGGGTTTGCCGGTAGTGCGCCACTTTGGCGCCGCATACAAATAGCCCAAACCATAAGGCCCCAGCAACCATTTATACCCCACCGATACCAAAAAATCCGGCTGAATAGCGGCAATATCTATAGGATATGCACCCATAGCCTGGCTGGCATCAACCACCAGGGCCGCCCCTGCCTGCCGTGCCTTTTCGCCTACCTTTACCAAATCAATCAAATCGCCATTTGTCCAGTGGCAGTTGGGTACAGCAATTATGGCCGTCCGTTCTGTTATAGCGTTTATAATGGCATCTGTCCAGTTTGTCTCCTGCTTTTCAACCGTAAGCAGTTCTGCTCCGCTGGCTTTTGCCAGTTCGGCCCACGCGTAGTAGTTCGACGGGTATTCTTTATCCAACACCAATATTTCCTGCCCTTTGGTAACCGGCACATTTGCGGCCGCTATACTAATGCCATAGCTAACCGAAGGAATAATTGCCATGCCATCGGTATCGGCGTTAATAACCCGTGCAGCCAGCGCCCGCAATTTTTCGGGGGCCGCAAACCAATCTTCTGACTGTATATCCCACGGATGAACCTTCCTTTGCACGGCCCATAAACCGGCCTCCGTAACCGATTTTAGTTGCGGCGACAGGCTGGCGCAGTTTAAGTAAGTTACGTTTTGGGGTATATCAAATAAATCGGCTGTGTTATTTTTCATTTTCCGGGTGATGTTTACCGGGCAAAGCTACCCGGTTTATAACGCTTTTACATTGACAAATATCAATAATTAACCGTTGGCTTTGTTTAATTGTGAATGTTGCCCCCGCTGTTTATATTAGTACCCGAAATGGAAACCCACAACCTTCGTCCCCTAAGTTTCCTCATCTTTTTATCGCTGTTTTTTATTTTGCAGGGCTGCACAAGCGACCCCGGCGTATGGAAAAATGAAAAAATAAATGGAGGGGTAAAGGCCGATTTCCACGCACGTAACGAGGATCTGATTGGCTATATAAAACTGAACCAGGTAAAAAGGGTAAAGGCAATGCTGTCGCGCGAGTTAAGCCACGATAACAGTACCGAGCCTTTGATTGAGCATCTGAGTAACCGTTTTAACGATAACAAGTACCAGCTGCTGGATGAATACTACCTGGTTAATAAATATATTGACGCTGACACAATAAAGGCATCCGGGACTGGCATCAACGCTTACAGCCTTACCTGGTCGCAACCAGCGCAGGAAATGTATATTTCGATGTTTTTACCAAAAGATGGTGAAAATAAATACCTCATCAGCATTGTTTATTCAAAGCTCGACTATGGCTGGCGGATTACCGGCCTTGAGGCAGCGCCTTACACCTTTAACGGCGAAACCTGCCCCGAACTTTTCAACAGGGCAAAGGCCGCCTATAATAAAGGCTACCTGATAGATGCTGTAAACACAGCCGCGCTTGCCGTTAAATGTATACAGCCAATGCCCGTATGGCAATATGCTGAACAGGACAGCCTCGCAGATTTTTATAACCGAATCCTTGCACTCGCCAATGAAAAATATCATTTCCCCTATGTACTGACTGAGTTGCCCACCAAACCCCGCATATTCAGGGTATTTAACCAAACCGATGAGCGGGGATCATTCCCGATGATTCATTATTTAACTACAATATCTTTAAAAGATACTATCGCCCTAAAAAAAGAGAATGCGCAGATAAGGAAAATTATAGGCAAGATTATGCCGGGGATTGATAAGGATAAAAAGTATGTGCTTTATTCTGCCTTTAACGAGAAGCCGGTGAGTACGCGGGAGGTTGACCG
>JBDUDE010000130.1:0-2390 GCA_040003105.1 Mucilaginibacter sp.
CACGTAGATCTTTATATTTTTCATTCCGCAAAATATATTCCACGTGCCCGAAACTTTGCTGCAGCGGGATCACATCTATCTTTAAATCAGCACAATATTTAATAAACGATGCCACTTCTTCCTGTGTGTATGCGTACCTGTTAGGGATAAGCGGGTGCTTTTGGAACGGGTAAGTGCCCTCCCATTCCATAATAATGGTGTTGATGCCTTGCTTGCTTAATTTTAAGGCAAAGGCTTTGAGTGCGTCCATGGTCATAACCTGTATGCGCAGGTCGATATGGAAGCCTTTTACGATGAATGTATTTGGCGAAACCGTATTGTTTTGTGCATTTAAATTAAAAAATGCACTTAATGAAATAATGAAAATAAGGATGCCTTTTTTAAACATTTGAGCGGCGTGTTGGCGATAAGCTTATAAGATACGGTATTCCGAAAACAATAAAAACAGCAGCTATACCCTAATATTGGCAATGTCTCAGTTTGAATTTATTTCTCCGCCTTGATTTTCGTCCTCTTTTCTTTTGACTCTTTTACGACTGAAGAATAAAAAAACACACCCCACAATTAACATAGGTAATACTACCGGTGTATCGGCCTTTTTTGTTGCTTCTAATATTGCGGCTGTAATTACTATAGTCGAACCAATAAAGCCAAGTTTGTAATTATATTCTCTGTATTGAAAAAACATAAAGAAGACCACCATTTAGGCAGCCTTAAATGTACGAATAAGAAGCGGTTTTTAATCCGCTAACCTTACAATATCTTCTATTGTCATCACGTCTTTAGTTAATCCCGTTTCCGTAGCCAGGGTACCCGTAACGTTTTATGGATTTCGGCGTAGTTATAATAAACTAAAGTGTAAAGCTATTGCATAGCTGCTTTACTTTTTTATGCAGTTGGCGAAAAGAAAAAAAGAAATTATCCTTAAAGGTAATAGAGATGCTTCGCGTCTGCAAAGGGTACCCAAATATCCCTATTTTATAACCACCAACCCGTTTGTTCCAAATGCCCTCAATATTTTCGATGTTGTAAAATTATTCAGGTCGATAGTGGCAATGTAATAGTCCTTTGCATGCGAAACGTAGGCCTTCATGCCATCAACCTGTACATTTATCGGGGTGTCGCCGGTGTTTATGCGGTGTAACACCTGGCCGGTGGCGGCATCTATCACTAATACCAGGCTATCAAACGGCGCCGGGGCCAGGATGTATTTTTGGTCATTAGTAATGTTCGAATACAATATGAGGCCAACCTTCAATTGCAGGTTATCAAAATGCTTTAATATGGATAAGTCTGTTTTTGACAACAGGAATATTTCGTTTTTACAGGATGCTATTATCCAGTCGTTTGCCACCAACAGGCCGCGGACGGGCGAGGCCAGCGGTGTATGTTGCAATTCAGCACCATTTTGGGGGTTGATGCTGTAAACGCCGTTTTGACCGGCCATCAGCCATAAGGTTTTTCCATCAGCCGAAAAGGTAAAATTATGTGAACCTTTGGGCAGCGCGAATGTCCTTTTTAGCTTATAATCTTTGGTGCTGAATATCCGCATCGTGTCGCCGCCTATTTCGGTGTTAGCGAATAGCTCATTGTATTTGCCCGGCCTTGCTTTTACGCCATGGGGACCATTGTGGATGTTGGTATCTGCGTCGGTGTAAATATCTTTAACAATCTTGCCCGAAGAAGGGTCGATCACGCTTATTATATTGCCGGTGTGGCCGATTCTTAAATCGTAATCCTCCAAACCAAAATTACTTACAAAACATTTTTTGGTTACAACATCGTATGTGATTTCGTGCGGTTTAAAGCCGATTTTTACCTGCCCTGTTTTTGTGTTGTTATTTAAATTAAACATTACCACCGAATCGCGGTATTGCTGAACGGCCACCAGCAGCTTCGGCTGGGCGATTATGGAGGTACTATAAATCAAAAAAGCAAAAAGTAAAGTTTTTTTCACTGCGATAATTGTTAGCGTGGTATAAATATAAAAATATTTTGACTTTTATACCGATGCTGCCAGTTGCAAAAATCCTATAAAACAAAAAAGAGCTCCACAGGAACCCTTTTCGCATAGGTAGATGTATATGATGGTCAGGCGGCCTGTTTTACGGGAGCCTGTTTAGTGTGCTGTATTTTAAAAACTTTAAGGTCCTGCTGCAATAAAGCTTTTAATTCAAGGTCGATTGCTTTTAGTATTACGGTGGTTTTTGTTGAAGTTTTCATAGGTTATATTTTTTAGTTATTTGGTACAATGCTAACATTGTGCCATTCGCCACACTTGCAAATTAAAATTTCAGAATTAGCCTTTTGCTATTTTTTTTTAAGCTTTTGAAGCAGCCAAACGGGCGACACCGGCCCTTACCTTGTTTATTTGGTTGGGCGGGGTGTAT
>JBDUDE010000115.1:0-7961 GCA_040003105.1 Mucilaginibacter sp.
TAAAATCGTACACCGAGGCGGTAAGTTCTTTGCTGTCGTAATAATTGTAGTTTATTTCTTTCCCGTCTTTTGTATCAGCTGTAAAACCCAACGGGCAAATGGAATTGATGTAGATATGCCTGTAAAATTCTTCAGCCCCGCCAAATGCAGCTATCATCTCATAAATAAATACGGATGACGGTTCATGTGTTTCTTTCCCTTCGTAATTTATACCGCATACCGATTTTAATCGTTTTGAATCGGTAAATGCCACGCCAGTAACACCACTCCCAAACCTTCCCGGGTTAATGCCCAATATTAAATGCCGCTTGTTTCCGTCGCTATAATATTTGGTATAAAATTCATTCATAATCCGGTTGGCCTGGCCCGTTTCTTTGTAGGGATTCATGATATTGATGCCGGGCGGTAAGGTACCTTTAAAATCAAGCTGGTTGTTGAATTGAATTACTTTTTGGGCGAAGGTCATAAAATAGATAAGTTTTAAACACAGATAAGGAGAAAGTACGGCTCAGAGAAAAGAACTATCAAAGATGTTAGCTGATAAATCTGATGACGCTGATAATATTTAACTGTTATAATACAAATATCTGTGTAATCAGTGTGATCTGCCAACATCTGTGATAAAAACTTTTTCTCTGCGCGGCCTACTTTTCTCCGTGGTTAAAATGACAAACTATTCCAAATAAAAAAGCCCTGCAAATAAACATCTGCAAGGCTGTATTATAAACCGAATTAATCTTTACTGTTGAATAGCTTTTCCGTCGTACGTTGCCGATTTCAAAATCTTTTCGGCAACTGCCACGGCAGCAGGTGACAATGGTGCATAGTTTAAGTCGTTGCAATATTTCTGGCCTTCGTGTATGTTCCACCAAAGTAGTTTTACCACTTTGTCGGCGCGGTCTTTTGTGCGGCCATTGTAGTTTTGCTCTTTATAAATAAGCGCCCAGGTTAAACCGCTGATTGGGTAACCATCTTTTGCATCGGTATTGCTTAACGAAACTTTTGCATCGTCAGGAATAGTTATGTTACCGGCAGCGCTGGTTGAAGCAACGGTTGGGGTTATGTAGTTGCCGCTTTTGTTTTTCAAATCGGCAAAAGTCATTTTATTTTGAATGGCGTAAGATAGCTCGATATAGCCAATAGCGCCCGGAGTTTGCTTGATTAAACCGGCAACGCCCTCGTTACCCTTGCCACCTAAACCAACTGGCCAGTTTATAGCCGAACCTTTGCCTGGTTTGGTGTTCCAGTCGGCGCTTACTTTTGAAAGGTAAGTGGTAAAGATATTGGTGGTACCGCTACCATCGCTGCGGTGTGCAATGAAAATACCTGTTGACGGCAGCTTAACGCCGGGGTTTATTTTGGCGATAGCTGCATCGTCCCATTTGGTGATTTTACCTAAAAATATATTAGCTAAAACTTCAGGGTCTAGTTTTAAAGTGCTTTTCAGGTCGGGCAGGTTGTAGCTGATAACTACCGCACCGGCGCACATTGGGATGTGCAATACATCAACGCCTATTTTTTTAGCCTGGTCGTCGGTCAACGGCGCGTCCGAATCGCCAAAGTCGATTGTTTTATTGGTAAGCTGCAAAATACCGCCGCCAGAGCCTATCGACTGGTAGTTTACCTTTACGCCGGTTGCTTTATCATACTCGGCAAACAGTTTCGAAAACAACGGGTAAACAAAGGTGCTGCCCGCACCAAGCAAAGTGCTTGCATCGGGTGCTGATGCTGTGGCAGGTTTAGATGTGCTGTCGCCGCCTGTTTTTGTATTATTACCACCGCAGCTAAATAAGGCTGTGGCCGCTATAGCTAATCCCAGCAGGGAAAGCTTGCTAATCTTCATGTTTTTCAATTTCATAATGATAATTTAATATTGATTACAAAGAGACGATTTATAATTATCTAAGATGTTATCATAATGTTAAGTAATTGTAAACCGGTTAACAGTCCATAATGTGAACTTTTTTACGCAGAATTAGACGATATTTCGTTGGTTTTATAGCGCTAACAGCAAAATATGAAATATTAAAAATGCGTTTAAACGGCTAAATGCTTATCAATATGATAGGGTTAAGGTGCTTTACAACCAAATAATTTTAGCTTGATGGGGTTTTATTAATAATTTGCAAGTAGTGTTAAAACGCTATGAAAATATTTGGCATTGATTTAGCTTTGTATAAGCAATTCGCACTTCGCCTAAAATTATGAGCAGTACAAATTACTGTGCACGAACCAATTATAGGTGCTTTTGCTATTAATTTAACTAGTATAAAATTATATGCTTATCGAACTACTTGAAATCAGCGCTTTACTTGCGGTGCTAATTTTGCCTGTGCTATTTCCGTATAAAAGACAGGCCAAAGCAATCAAAATTCCCAAAAACCACAGCGATACGTCAGAAGCCAGGTATGCCATTAACGAGCACGGATTTTTGGAAGAGATCAGGCATGATAAATTAGAAAGTCATGTCGATTAAAGGGTTTTAGTAAGCCGCTGCCAGCTTGGTGAGCGGCTTTTTAGTTTTATATTCTAATAGTATCCGAGTAGCGTATGCCGCTTTTATCGGGATGGTTTTAACCTTTTAATATCCTTATTAAATCATCATTTAAATAGTAAACTTCCTTACCATCTTTTTGGGGAGTTAAAATTTCGGTCTTCACAAGGTCTGTCATATATTTTGATAAGGTAGTTCGTGATGAGCGTTCTATCAGTTGACCTATAATTCTCGGTTTTAAATAAGGCTGACTAAAAATGGCTTCATTAATCTCTTTATTGTACCATTTTAATTTCGATTTGCCATATTCAAGTGTGGCATTCATCTGCGACAGAATCTCCGTTATAAGTTTTTCGGTTAACAGCGACGTTTTTTCGACAGCATCCAGCATGTACAGTATCCAATCTTTCCAGGCGCCGCGTTGTGTTACCGTACCAAGGTTATAATAGTAATCATCTTTATTAGTGATGATATATTTGGAAAGATATAATGTTGGTTGAGATAATAAGCCCTTATTTACCAGGTAAAGTAAATTTAAAATCCTCCCGGTTCTGCCGTTTCCATCCAGGAAGGGGTGGATAGCTTCAAACTGATAGTGGGCAATACACATTTTTAGCAGCGGATCGGCCGGATATTTTTCGTCATTATTCAAATAGTCAAGCAAATTATGCAGCAGGTTTTCAATCAACCCAACACCTCTCGGTGGCGTGTAAACAATTTCGCCAGCTCTGAATTCACTTTGTCCCCTTTTTATTGTCGTTTGCGATTGCGGGGGCCTTATTCCCGCTACCGTATTTTTTACCTGCCTGAAAATGCCAATGATACTATCAAAGTCAATCGCCCTTTTTTCATTCATCAGGTTGTAGCCTTCCCATAATGCCTCCCGGTAGCGCAAAACTTCTTTTGTGGCTGCGTTGGCATTATCCTCGGGTACAGCATCTGACACCGCTTTATATAACTCGTCCTCTGTTGTAAAAATATTTTCGATGGCGGTTGATGTTTGCGCTTCCTGTAAGGCGATGGTGTTAACCAACATAGTTGGGTTGGGCAGGCGCAGTACCGTTTTATTTGCGCTTGCCAATGCCCTTGATGCCGAAACCAGTTTTTTTAGTATTTCGATATCATCTTCAATTTGAGCCGGTGGCGGCAACATTGGGATATCATTATAAGGTTGATTTCTGTCGTAAGCCATTGCTCTAACATGTTCAATTTTTTATCATTTTCTGAACATGATACAATATTACAACAAAAAACTGGACAAAGAAATGAACATGTTCAGTTTTTTGACAAAAACTGGACACGTTATCAAATCTGTCCATTTTCTGTTTAATTTCTCCCTTAAATTTTTATTCAGTAATCTTGAATAAAATAAACCTGGTATAAGCCCATTACCAAAACATGACCCGTATCAACCACATATCAGTAGCCTGTTTAGTTTACTTTATAGCTATTAGTGTAACTTATGCGCAGCCAAAAAGCGTCGCCCAAAGGATTGAAGTTTTATTAAAAAAGAGGAATTTTGCTGAAAACCTGATGATTGGCAGCGCATCCGACGATATCAGGCTGGAGGATGGTTTTAACCTGGCCGATTAAATTACCATACGCTATGAAAATTCTCACCCATAAAAACTACGACGAGATGTGCCGCGCGGCTGCGGGTATTATTGTAAAACAGGTAAAGCAAAAGCCAGGTTCGCTGTTCTGCCTTACATCAGGCGATACCCCGGCGGGTATATACAAACTACTGGTACAATACGCCAACGACGGCAAGGTTGATTTTGGCCAGTGCTGGTTTGTGGGCCTTGACGAATGGGTTGGGATGGATAAAGACGATGCGGGCAGCTGTACCAATTTTTTGTACGAAACGTTTTTTACCCCGGCAAAAATAGCCCCATCGCGCCTAATGGTTTTTGATGCAAAGGCCGCCGACCTTGATGCATCCTGCGCTGCTATGGATAACTTTATAAAAGCACACGGTCCATTGGCTATTATGCTGGTTGGCATTGGGATGAACGGGCACATCGGCCTTAACGAGCCGGGGGTTAATTTTAGCTCGTACGCGCATCACTCGCCTTTGGCGCCTATAACGGTTGAAGTTGGACAGAAATATTTTAAGCAGGAAACTCATTTAACCGAAGGCATAACCCTAGGCCTTAAGCACCTGCAGGAAGCCGGCATACCCATGCTGCTTGCTTCGGGCATTAAAAAAGCAGGTATACTCGCCACAGCACTTGAGGGCAATGTTACCAACGAGGTACCCGCGTCTATATTTCAAACGCTATCGGCGGCTTATATTATGCTTGATGAGGATGCGGCTTCCGGGCTGATTAATGGGCATTGAGATGGAAGAAGTTCATAGTAATGGTTCATAACTGAAGTGTCCTTTCCGGCTATGAACCATGAACTATCAACCATTAGCCGTATTCAAATACCATTTAATTGCAACATTCTTTTTATTCCGTCAACAATTATTGGTGGGGCTTGTTCATTGTTTATTAAGCCGAAACAATAAGGCATTTTAAACAATGAAAACGGACGAACTAATAAATACTGCCACCGCCCTGATGGCCGGCGACAAGGGCCTGCTTGCTATGGACGAAAGCACCGGCACCTGTAACAAACGCTTTGAAGATGCAGGCATCCCCACTACAATTGAATACCGCCGTGCCTACCGCGAAATGATCGTAACCACCCCTAACCTGGGCAAATGCTTAAGTGGCGCTATTTTGTTCGATGAAACCATCTATCAATCCACCAAAAAAGGGGAGTTGTTTATCGATGTCCTTAAGAAAGCAGGTATCATCCCCGGCATTAAGGTTGATGAAGGCACGGTTAATATGGCCAATTTCCCGGGCGAAAAAATTACCGAGGGGATTGATGGCCTAAGGCAGCGGCTCGAAAAATACTACGACCTTGGCGCCCGATTTGCCAAATGGCGTGCCGTAATTACCATAGGCGAGGGCATCCCCACAAAAGGAAATATTGAAGCTAATATGCATTTGCTTGCGCGATATGCAGCCCTGTGCCAGGAAAATGCAATCGTACCCATTGTTGAACCCGAAGTGATAATGGATGGCGATCACAGCTTAAAGAAATGCGCTAAAGTAACAGCAAAGGCATTAAAGGAACTTTTTAAACAACTTAAAAAACAAAAAGTTGATTTGCGTGGCCTTATTTTAAAACCCAACATGGTTTTACCCGGCACCAAAAGTTCAAAACAGGCAGGTATTGATAAGGTGGCAAAAGCAACGGTAGAATGCCTGCTGAAAAACGTACCGCCAACGGTAGCCGGGGTTGCATTTTTGTCGGGTGGGCAGTCGCCACAACTGGCTACCGCACACTTAAATGCGATGCATGTAAAATATAAAGGCAAGCTACCATGGCCGCTAACCTTTTCGTTTGCCCGTGCCATACAGCAGCCAGCCATGGATACCTGGAAAGGCGAGGATAAAAATGTAAAGGCCGCGCAAAAGCTGCTTTACACCAGGGCTAGTCTTGACAATGCGGCCCGCGGGGGCGAGTATACGCCGGAAATGGAGAAGGGCTCATAGTTGATAGTTCGTGGTTCTTAGTAAAAAAAAGCAAGTAGCAGTAGCAGGAAGTAGTGGCAGTAGATATTTGGGCTATAAACTATCGATCCATCACTCACGAACTATCCACAAATGAACTAATGAAACAGTGAACGAATGAACACTCAATGAAGAAATTAATCGTTTTTGATCTCGACGGCACGCTTGCCGAAAGTAAGGCCGCTATTGATAAGGATATGGCTGTGCGTCTTGCTGCGTTATTGACAGTGGCTAAGGTTGCGGTAATATCAGGCGGCGATTGGCCCCAATTTCAGAAACAGGTGCTGGCGCATTTACCACAGAGTGCAAAGCTTAAAAACTTGTCAATACTGCCAACCTGCGGTACCAAGTTTTATCAATATAAAACCGGCTGGAAACTGCTTTACGCAGAAAACTTTACCGATTCGCAGAAACAAAAAATTGTGGCATCGCTAAATGAGGCGGTTGATGCATCGGGCTATAAGGCCGAAAAGACGTGGGGTGATACCATTGAGGACAGGGGCAGCCAGGTAACTTATTCGGCTTTGGGGCAGGCGGCGGCGCTGGATGAAAAGAAAAAGTATGACCCCGATTTTAAAAAACGTGGTAAAATAAAAAAACACCTTGATAAACTGATTCCTGAATTTGCGGTGAACCTGGGCGGCGCCACATCTATCGACGTTACAAAAAAGGGCATCGACAAAAAATACGGTATGCACAAGCTACACCAGGTACTGGACATAAAAATAAGCGAAATGATTTTTATTGGCGATGCTATTTTCCCAGGTGGTAACGATTACCCGGCAAAGCAATCGGGTGCCTTTTCGGTTTGCACGAAAGATGCTGATGAAACAAAAAAGATTATTGAAGGTATTATAGGCTGCCTTGATGATGGGCGATATAAAAAGGGATTTTAACATCCGGAAATATTTATGGTTGAGGTAAAAAAAGAAGGCATCATATTACAAACATCCAGTCTTGATTTTGAGAACGAGAGCGTACTTAACCCAGCTGTTTGGCAGGACGGCAATAAGGTACACCTTTTTTACAGGGCGGTGCACGATAAAAACCAAAGCTGCATTGGTTACTGCCGGCTGGATGGCCCGCTAAACATCGAACAAAAAAATAATACACCGTTTTTGTCCCCGGAGTTTGCCTACGAAAAGCATGGGATGGAAGACCCGCGCATTGTTAAAATTGACGACCTGTATTATCTAAGCTACGTAGCTTTTGACGGAAACAATGCTCTGGGTGCCCTGGCCACATCAACCGACCTAATAAATTTTGAAAGACAGGGCATTATCGTGCCACAAATAAGCTATGCCGATTTCGACAAGCTTACTGCCCACGAACCTGTATTAAACGAAAAGTACCTGCGCTATAACCGTGGTGCAAATATTTTGGCGGATAAAGATTTTGTATTTTTCCCGCGCCGGATAAATGGAAAGCTAAGCTTTCTGCACCGCATAAAACCCGACATCCAAATAACATCTGTCAACAGCTTAGCCGAATTGAACAACGTGTTTTGGGAGGATTATTTCAAGCATTTTGATGAACATATTTTGTTAGGCCCGAAATATCCGCATGAGGTAAGTTACGTGGGTGCTGGCTGCCCGCCAATAGAAACCGAACATGGCTGGCTGCTGATATACCACGGGGTAAAAGACATGGTTAAAGGCTACGAATATTCGTGCTGCGTGGCATTGATGGATTTGAATAACCCGCAGCGTGAAATTGCCCGCCTATCCTATCCATTGTTTAAACCCGAACTGCCCTACGAACTAAAGGGAGATGTGGATGATGTTTGTTTCCCGACCGGCACCGCCCTTTTTGACGACCGCCTGCATATTTATTACGGCGCTGCGGATGAGCTGATTGCTTGCGCCAGTGTGAGTTTATCGGGTTTGTTGGATGAGTTA
>JBDUDE010000478.1:0-2384 GCA_040003105.1 Mucilaginibacter sp.
TGGTCGAAATTAGTAAGGGTTTGAAAAAACTCAGGAGCTGTTGAGTTCGTGAGGTCATAGTTATCCAGTTGCCCACCTTCGCCGGAAAGTGTATCGTGAAGCACCGATGCAGCAAATTCATTTTTAAAAAAAACCGAAAAACCTCTTACTTTTTCGCCGCCGGCGATATTACAGGAATAAGTCTGTTCGTCATTTAAAACCAGGAATTGTCCCGGCCTGACAGCTACACGGTTATTGTTGATCCCATACCATTCTTCGCCGGTAAACACAGTCTTGAACGACAGACAGCCAACGTGCTTATCGCAATAGCCACTACCGCTAAGCGTATTAAAAATTATGTTATGTTTTCTGAATTTGCTGAAATGTAATTGTTCATCAAAACCCGGTTTGGAGTGGTCGGGAAGAGCGGTAAAGTACATATTGGTTGTAAAGCTTATAATTAATACATAACAATGAACTCAAATAAAGATGCATTTTATTTTATCCCTGTACAAATAGCTTCAATGTAATAGGGTTTATTTTTAACCGGCAGGATGATGGCATCAACAGATGCGCAATAAAACTGGCGCAGCACAGATATCACGGAGTCGCAGTTGACTCACCGCAGTTTTACCCGCTCGCAGCTATACAGACATATAACGCCTTGAAAATTATATCTCAAGGCGTTACTATTTCATCTAAATGACAAAGGCTCTTAGAATCCCGTTTACTTAAAACGGCTTGTTACGATTTAATAAAAGCCAAAAGGTCCTTATTTATAGTTGCAGCTTCGGTCGTCGGCATTCCATGAGGGAAGCCCGGGTACAAAATAAGTTTTCCGTTTTTCAAAAGCTTCGCGGCTTTTACGCCGGTAAGCTGAAACGGAACAATTTGATCATCCTCGCCGTGCATAACCAATACAGGGATATCTACGCTTTTAAGGTCTTCGGTAAAATCAGTTTCCGAAAAGGCCTTGATACAGTCATAATGTGCTTTTATAGCGCCCATCATGCCTTGCCGCCACCAGTTATCCCTGATTCCCTGTGATACCTTGGCTCCCTCACGGTTAAATCCATAAAACGGCATGGTAAAATCCTGGAAATATTGCGGCCTGTGCGATGCTGTGCCTTCACGTATTTCATCGAATATTGACAATGGGATGCCGTCGGGGTTGTTTTCAGTTTTTGCCATAATTGGGGTAACTGCGCTAATCAGTACCGCTTTGGCTACGCGGCCTTGTCCGTGTTTGGCGACATAGCGGATAACTTCGCCACCGCCGGTAGAGTGGCCAATATGTACAGCATCTTTTAAATCAAGCGCCTTGGTAAGTTCAGCCACATCAGCCGCGTAGGTATCCATGTCGTGTCCAACGGCAGTTTGACTTGACCTGCCGTGCCCGCGGCGGTCATGGGCAATAACCCTGAACCCTTGCGCAAGGAAAAACATCATCTGCGCATCCCAGTCGTCGCCGGATAGTGGCCAGCCATGGTGAAAAAATAGTGGTTGCCCGGTTCCCCAGTCTTTGTAATAAATTTCGGTTCCGTCTTTTACTGTAATTGTACTCATTAGTAAATATGTTTATGTTAATAAAAAAAATGAAATTCGTCGCTGCTTGTAACTAATGAATCATTATAAATCGCTCGCAGTCAAAACAATTTGATTTGGATGTTGCCACATGCTGATAGCGCGTGGTTAAAGGGGAGAACCAAACCCGTCTGAAAACATAAAAATAACAAATAAAGCCGGTCTGTAAATCCGCTATTTCAAACTTAACAATACGTTAACAATGCAAATATTCCGGCGATGAGTGTTAAAGAGTTTTAAAGTATTCGGTAATAGAATAGGCAAGTCAACTCACACTATCTGCCGTATGCAAAAAAGGGTGGCCCGTTGCCGGGCCATCTTTAAAATTATATTACCCGGTACGGAAATCAGGCCAGGTCAAAGCGGTCAAGGTTCATCACCTTGGTCCATGCTGCAACAAAGTCATTTACAAATTGCTCTTGTGAATCGTCACACGCATACACCTCGGCCAGGGCGCGAAGCTCGGAGTTAGAACCAAAAATCAGGTCGGCACGGGTACCTATCCATTTCAGCTCATTCGTTTTGCGGTCGTGTCCCTCAAAAAAGTCCTGTGCGTCCGAAATCGCGCTCCACTTCGTGTTAAAATCTATTAAACTCACAAAAAAGTCGTTAGTAAGCGCGCCCGGGCGTTTGGTGAATACCCCGTGTTGCGACTGGTTGAAATTTGTGCCCAGCACGCGCATACCGCCAACCAGCACCGTCATTTCCGGAGCGGTTAGCGTTAAAAGCTGCGCTTTATCAACCAGCATCGCCTCTGACGCTGCGATATGATGCTTCATCAGATAATTGCGGAACCCATCTGCACCCGGTTCCATCACACC
>JBDUDE010000671.1:0-7940 GCA_040003105.1 Mucilaginibacter sp.
AGTTAGCAAATTAACGCCGCATCAGCCGGGCAACGTATTTGCCGATGATATCAAATTCCAGGTTAACCACTGAGCCTACGTTTACATTCTGCAGATTGGTGTGCTGAAAGGTATAAGGGATAATTGCAACCGAAAAACTATTGGCTTTCGAATTAACAACCGTAAGGCTGATCCCGTTTACGCAGATGGAGCCTTTTTCGACCGTTACGTTACCGTTAGCCGGATCATATTCGAAAGTATATTCCCAGCTACCGTCAAGCTCGTTAAAAGCTATGCAGGTTGCGGTTTGGTCTACGTGGCCCTGTACGATGTGGCCATCAAGCCGGGCGTTCATTTGCATGCAGCGTTCCAGGTTGCCCAGGTCGCCGATTTTAAGGTGGCCAAGGCTTGTTTTATTAAGAGTTTCTTCAATGGCGGTAACGGTGTGCTTGCCATCAGCCAAAGCTATCACGGTTAAGCAAACGCCGTTATGGGCAACGGATTGGTCAATTTTTAATTCCGCAGCGATTGACGATTCAACGGTTATGTGCAGGTTGCCCTGTTCATGGCGTAAATCGGTTATCGTTCCTAAAGTTTCTATTATTCCTGTAAACATATGGCCCCCTAACCCCCTAAAGGGGGAACGTTAAGGTGCGAAGATAAATAATTCCGATTTATCAAGTGTCAAGGAATTGTTGTTATTAAGCTGTTCGTTCTGCTCCCCCTTTAGGGGGTTGGGGGGCTGTACGTCGTCTACTTAAAATTACTTTTCAGATCAACGTTTTTGTTTCTTAAATCAACGCCGCCCTCTATTACTGATTTTAAATTGGCGAGGTAAAACGTCCAGCCAAGCTGGCATTGTACATACAGGTTTTTGGTAAGATCCGGATCTTCTGGAATATTCTCCTGTGTAAGCTCCACAATCGAGACACCATTTCGGCTGTAAATGTAAACCGTAACTATGCTACCGCTGCTAAAGGTAAACTTTATAGTATCGGTACCGTTGGCTTCCAGTATCCGGCCTTTTTCTACAGCGTCATCGTCAAATCCATGCCAGTACCATTCGTAGGTATCCTCGGTCATGATGAATTCGTGCGGCTCGCGGGTACGGCGCGGTATGGTGTAGAAATTGGCTTTACGTAAAAACCATTTCTCAATACCTTCGGTTGTTGCCCAGGCCTCGTAAAGGCTGCGCACATCGGTATTAAAATCGCCGGCCACTTTAAAGCTGGCCCATTTGTTATCGGTCATGTCGGTAATATAGTTTTTATTAAAGCGAATTTAACCATAATAGTTTTTGTGTTTGTTAACTTGCCAATAAATTATAAAAATGCCTACTCAAAGTGCTGGTATATTACTTTATCGCAAAACAGGTTATAGCTTACAGGTTTTCCTGGTGCATCCGGGAGGCCCGTTTTTTAAAAACAAAGATTTGGGCGCATGGTCAATTCCAAAAGGTGAGTTTTTGGATGATGAGGAAACCCTAACCGCCGCCAAACGCGAATTTGAGGAAGAAACCGGGCAAGCTGTTGACGGCGATTTTATCGAACTAAAACCGGTAAGGCTAAAAAGCGGCAAAACAGTTTATGCCTGGGCGGTTGAGGGTGATATTAATCACGAAACCATCACCAGCAATTTGTTCGAAATGGAATGGCCACCGAAATCTGGCAAAAAGCAGTCGTTTCCTGAAATTGACCGTGCGGGGTGGTTTGAGGTTGAGGAAGCGAAATTGAAAGTAAATGCGGCGCAGGTGGCGTTTATAAAGGAGTTGGAATCGCTATAAATTACAGAAAATTGCAGAGACGCGAAGCATCGCGTCTCCCGCGTGCACTGGCGAACATGTTAATATGAAATGTTCAAATATTAATATTCTGTCCGCTGATGCGAAACCGAATTTTGTAGTCGTATACCGATCAGCGGCTGACGCAAAGTATTGCGTCTCTACAAAAAATTAAGCCTCCCGCCTGTTTTTCACCCAATTGGAAACCTCAGCATCTGCAACCTCGGCAACCTTCAAACGCTGGGTGCCTAATAGCTTTTTCATTATCATAGCTGCTACCAATGCTTCGTCTTCATTGTCGTTTTGCAACGAGCCCGGCGCAAAATATTTCTTTACAAAATGGGTATCAAAATTGCCGGATGTAAACGCCTCGTGCTGCATTACAAATTTGCCAAAGCCTAATGTGGTGGTAATGCCGGTTACATGGTATTCGTCGATGGCTCGTATCATGCGTTCGATGGCTTCTGTACGGTCTTTGCCATAGGTTACCAGCTTGGCAATCATCGGGTCGTAATAAATGGGGATTTCCATACCCTGCTCAAAGCCGTCATCAACCCTAACACCGGGGCCTTTGGGGGTAACATAGGTTTGCAGGGTACCAATATCAGGCAGGAAGTTATTATCGGGGTCTTCTGCATAAACGCGCAGCTCAATTGCATGGCCGTTTATTTTAAGGTCTTCCTGTTTAAAGCTGATAGCCTCTCCCCTTGCTATACGGATTTGCTCTTTCACCAAATCGATGCCGCTGATAAACTCTGTTACGGGGTGCTCTACCTGCAAGCGGGTGTTCATCTCCAAAAAATAAAAGTTTAGCTGCTCGTCCATTATAAACTCAACCGTGCCTGCACCTGTATAGTTTACAGAGCGGGCCACATCGACAGCGCATTTACCCATACGCTCGCGTATTTCGGGGGTTAAAACGGATGATGGTGCTTCTTCAATCACTTTTTGGTGACGGCGCTGTACCGAGCAATCGCGCTCAAACAAATGGAGGATATTACCATGCGTATCGCCCAAGACCTGTATCTCGATGTGCCTTGGCGAGGATACGTAACGCTCGATAAACACGGAACCATCGCCGAAAGCTGATATAGCCTCGGAAACCGCCAGCTGCATTTGTTCTTCAAAATCGGCAGGACTTTCAACTATGCGCATGCCCTTGCCTCCGCCGCCTGCGGCGGCTTTTATTAAAATGGGGAAGCCAACTTCAACCGCGCGGAGTTTAGCTTCGGCTACATCGGTGATGGCTTCCTCGGTACCGGGCACCATGGGGATGTTATATTTTAATGCTGCTGCCTTTGCGGATAGCTTGTTGCCCATTACTTCCATAGCTTCGGGCGATGGGCCTATCAATATCAGTCCTGCTTCCCTGACCTGGCGGGCAAAGGCAGCATTTTCGCTTAAGAAGCCGTACCCAGGATGTATGGCCTCGGCGCCCGTTTTGCGGCAGGCATCAATTATTTTATCACCAACCAGGTACGACTGACTTGAAGGAGCCGGACCGATATGCACGGCTTCGTCGGCATAACGAACGTGCAGGGCATTGCGGTCGGCATCAGAGTAAACGGCAACGGTTTTAATACCCATTTCCCGCGCAGAGCGCATTACCCTTAAAGCTATTTCGCCGCGGTTGGCAACCAATATTTTTTGCATAATGGCAAATGTAATGGATTTGGGCAAAATTTGCATGGTTGCCCTTACAATACAAACAGGTTGGTATTTTAAGCAAGCCTGCGGCACTGTATTTTTGTAACCGATTAGTTTAACTTACCGTAATTCCGCAGCATTAATTAATATTGATCAACGCTTTAACAAAAAATAATTAATTTGGATAAATATTGTGCCGCCCTTAATATTAAACCTATCAGTAAATTTGTAATGCGCCGCCTGTCAGTCGCCCCGGTAATTATGTCGCTTTTGGTAGTGTGTGGCTTGCTTTTTTCAAAAAATGCATCCGCCCAAAACAAGCTTGAAAAATTACTGGCGCAAAAGATGGATTCATTGCTGATGCCGGTAAAGGGGCAGCAACTATTGCCCGATGATGCTATGCAAACTATTACTATCCCGCCAGGTTGGGGCGGGTACGGCAGCTACCTGTTTGGCAGTATTGGCGGCGTATACCCGCAGGCCTACACCAATGTCCCTGATATGGCGATATCAGGGGGCGTTTGTGTGGGCAACCCTGAAAAGTTTTTAAATTTTGCAGCTAGTATTAATTTAAATGATGTGCATAAGTTCCAGGATTTTTCGGCGAACTTTATTGTGAGCCGGATGCTTTTTAACGGCACGAGCGTTTCGGCCGGGGTGCTGCAGGTGTTTGCAAACAAAATTCAGACAGATGTGCCCGGCTCCACTTATTATATTGCCTTTAGCCATGCCGTACAGAATCTGCCATCGCAAACGGAAGGAAGCTCAAAACTTAGCTATACCATCGGGATTGGGAACGGCAGGTTTTATTTAAAGAGCCCGGATGACATTGCCGCGGGCCGCAGTAAAAAAGGAACAATGGTTTTTGGCGGCGTGTCATACGAAGTCATACACCATATAAATTTAAATGCGGAGTGGTCGGGAACAAACCTGGCTGCATCGCTGGGTATAAGGCCATTTCCCAATGCGTTTTCGGTTGGGATCGGGGTTATGAACATTACCCGCAATTCATCCGACAGGCCTGCGGGAATATTTACTATTGGTTACCCGCTTTCGTTAAACAGGTAGGCTAATAAACAGGTACGAAGTTGAGGTATAAATGAAGATAAATGCAAATAATATAATGAAAAGCAAGCCCATTATTTTATTACTGACAGTCGTTTTTGCCATGGCACAGTTTGCAGTTGCGCAAACGCATGGTAATTTTTCAGATTGGAACGTGCCGGCGCCACAGGCGCCTGGCACCATTCAAAAAGGGACAACAGGCAGTAAGCCGGCTGTTACCCCGCAGTTTACCGATGTGCCCCCGGTAAACGTGCCGCAAACCGGCCCTGTGCAACTCAATAAAATGCCGCAGATACTACTGGTGGCACCCGAAGTAATAACGCCCGGGCAACCGGCCATCCATAAACTTTCGGCCGGGAGTTTTGGCACGCCATTGCCCACTGCGCCTGATGCACCGGCGATGCCTGGGGAAGCGCCACATGATGCTGTTTTTAAAATGACGGCAGATATAGATGCGCCCACTGCACCACCAATGCCCGAATTGCCGAAATCAGTCCCTAATGAAGCACCAACCAGCAAGCCGCAAAGCGGTATCAATCTGCCGGTAACGCCATCTGTCGAATCGCAGCCATCGCAGGTTGAGATGTCCAACGGCCAATTCTCTTTTTCGGAATGGGCAATGCCGGGTATACCCGGTGATACGGAAGTAGCATTCCCGCTGCCTGATATTACGCCGCCAAAAGCCCTGCCAAAGGCTAAACAACCCGGCAAAAAAATGCACAAAACCAGTAACAGTAATTAACCATTCAAAACGAAAAGAAGATGAAAAAGTTAATTATCACTCTAAAATATAGCCTGTTACCGGTTATGCTTTTATTGATAACATTTTGCCGGGCGCAGGAAACCAGCCCTTACCGCGAGTTTAATTTTAAAAAGGGCGACGAATACCAGCGGCTGGTGGCGGTAAAGTCAAATTGCATTTTGCAACGTGGTAACCAAAAAATAAATATCAGCACCTATTCTGCCGTCACCAAAACTTATAAAGTGAGCGATGTAATCGGTAAAAAATACCAGTTCAGCATCAGCATCAATAAAATTCTGGATACGGTAAACGCCCTGGGCCAAAAGGTTGTATTCAATTCTGAAAACACACCCGACCCAAATTCAGACATCCAGATGAACCTGCTGCATTTGATTGGGCAGGCGGCCGTTGTATCGGTTAATGACAGGGGCGAAATTTTAACCATACACAAACCGGCCAGGCTGGATGATACCCTTTTATCGTTTACCGGGATACAGCCCGAAATTTTCGCGGCCGGTAAAGCGCTCGAAATTTTTTCGAACCGGGTAACCGGCCCCTTCATTAAAGCCGGCTTTACATGGACCAACCATACTGCTACAACAGAAACCATCTATACCGTAAAGGTGGTAAACGGCCTTACAACAACTATTACCTACGCCAGCTCAGTATTGGGCACCGACGTAAATAGCCGCATAAATGGGGTATTGCTAATTGAAAACGAATCGGGTTTAATTTTAAAAAAGGCAACTCAAAGCGTATCAACCGGCTACAAAATTGTGAATGGCATAGTTTATACCACCACCCGCAGGTCGGCAACTTCCGAGGTTTGCAAGAAAATAAATTGAGTTAAAAAACGGTGGGTTGCGCGCCGGTTGTGGTTGTTGATTCAGCTGAGTTTCGCAATTGCCAGCCAGGGTATATTTTATAAAAATAATTGCTTTTAATGTAACCCTGATAATGTATTTAACGTAAAACCCCTTAATTACCAGGAAAAAATAGCATTATGAACATATTTATAGCTTTTATTGAAACACTGATGGCCCTCGGGGCGGTATTGTTTATCGGGGTTTTATTTTTTAGCTACCTTAAATACTTAAAAAGAACCCGTTACCCCAACTGGAAATTTCCGGACTATGTTAGCGTTGGATATGCTGAGTATTTATATAACAAATACATTAAAAAAAGCATCAAATAGCTTTTGGCGAATTATTCAAAATAAGTTCAAGAAACTTAAGGTCGAGCCAGCGGCCAAATTTATATCCCACTTCTTTAAAATGCGCAACCTCCACAAAACCGAAAGAACGGTGAAGGTTTATGCTTATTTGGTTGTCGGCGCTTATGCCGGCTAACAATGCGTGAATGTTCCTTTCCCGCGCGCGGTCAATCAATGCCTGCAGCATTATTTTACTGATGCCGTTGCCGCGATAATTTCCATCAACATACAAAGACAACTCGGCAGTATACCGGTAACAAGGCCAGGCCCTGAAATGGCCAAAACTGCAAAAACCTGTTATATTTCCGTCCATTTCAGCAACAAATACCGGGAAGCCATTCTTTATCCTGTCCAGGTACCAATCCATCCTCATTTGAGGGGTGTGCGGCTTTTCACTGTACACTGCGGTGGTGTTTACTATCACCTCGTTATAAATATCCAGGATAACAGGCAAGTCGCTTTCGTTAGCGTCCCTGATAAGTACTTGGTTCATATTATAAAAATTGTATGAAGCAAAACGCCCCTTAGCATTTTGCTAAAGAGCGTTGGAATATTTTATTGTTTATGGTCGCCTGCAGGCGGATTGCTCGGAGGAGGGTTACCAGGAGCCGGACCAGCACCACCCGGCCGTTTTCTTTCCGGTACCTTCACATCTGGATGAGAGTCGCCCCGATGGCAGGTATTGCAGTTTATACCACTGGTCATCACAAAGCCCAGGGAATCTTTTTTGGCATCAAAATATTTTTGGTTGATTTTATTCATCATCTTAAACATTTTGCGGGCCATTTCCTTTTCGGGTTTAGCATCACTCGGGAAATCCATTTTCTTTTCGGCTTCGTTACGCACATGGCAAAAATCGCAATGTACATTTAACGAAGCGGTCCACTCGTGCATTACTTTGTCAAGCTGCTCGTGGGTAAGATGTTTAGGCAAAACCTTAAGATTTTTATATTCCGGGTCATCCGCCTTTTTCATGGAGGTAAGCGCCACAATAGTTATCACTGACGATAAACAAAGCGTTGCAACAATTTTTTTATTGATTAGCATAATTGTCATGATTAAGTCACCTAAGTTAAATCATTGGCAACAATGTTCCAACAGTTAATATAATTTTAATTATAAACAGTGTTATAAACAGCTATAATAAGCGGCATATCTTAAAAAATTAGAATAAATTTGGTTTATTACGAATTATTCGTAGATTTACGAAATAATCGTAAAAATTGAACATCCTTAAACCAAACAAAAATTATGATGATGGAAACTAAAGAAAAACGGACGGGCGCTGCAACATTTATGATGCTTGCAATGCCGGCAATAGCGATGCTATTGATTAACCCGGTCTGCATAAAAGCAGCAAACCCTACCGGGCCCGACACAAGTAAAAAGGTTTATAATATTACAACTTACGGAAACTTGTCTACAGCCGATTCGTCGATATACGTACTTAATGGCAAAAAAGTATCAAAAGCCGAATTTGACAAGCTGGACACCAGGGATGTAATGAATATAAG
>JBDUDE010000263.1:0-2382 GCA_040003105.1 Mucilaginibacter sp.
TCGATTCGCCAAAATCATCACCAAACTTTTCATAAAGCTCGATAGCAATGTCTTCGTGGTCTTTCCAGTATATCGGCAGGCTAAACTTGTCGTCGTTCATCTCTTGTATATTAAAACCTATTATTTAATCGGTTATATCTTTGTCAAACCGGCATGCCGGATGCATCCGCAAAAATCCTTTGAATCTTTGAATCCCGGTCAGTGGCCGAGGAACTGATTTTGGTCGGGCAGTGTTATCTCTATATCTCCGTCAACAATAACACACTGGCAGCCCAAACGCGAGCTGATGCGTGGGTTAACTGCCCTGTCGATAAAGTCTTCTTCTTTGTCAGATATTTCCTGGATATTATCCATACCCTTATTTACATATACGTGGCAAGTGCTGCATCCGCATACGCCGCCGCAATTGTGCTGCAGCTCAATGCCGTTTTCCAGGCAAACGTCCAAAACAGATTCACCTTCGGCAATGGGTAACTCAACACTGTCCAAACCCTTTTCCTCAAAGTTTATCTTTAACTTAAAAATGTTCATTTCAGCAAAAGTAACAAAATTACCCGTGCCCGTGCCCCGCATCGTTCATTTTGATAATCTCCTGACTTAACAACTCATATATCGCCTTAAAATCCGGCTCATTTGTAAGCATTTGCAGGTGGGCGGTCATTGTGTTTTCGTCGTTACGGGCAGCAGGGCCTGTCTGCACTTCGGAGGGCAGGTGGGCTTGCACCTTTTGGGCAGTTTCAAGTATCAAAGGCCGAAGCATTTCAAAACCCATGTCGTGTTCGGCAAGCAGTTGCTGCGCTATATTATACAGGTAGTTGGGGAAATTACAGGCAAATACTGCAGCCAGGTGCAATATTTTACGCTGCGCGGAGCTTACGCGGTAAATATTATTGCTGATGGTTCGCGCCAGTTCAATTAACTGGTTGGTTATGCTTTCATCAGCCCCTTCAATACAAAGCGGTACGGTTAAAAAATCTACTTCCTTATTCTTGCTAAGGGTTTGCAGCGGATAAAAAACACCTGCTTTTGATGTAAAGTTTAATAATATCCGCAAATCAGTAGCACCCGAAGTATGGGCTATTAGCCTGTCATGTTTTGCCAACGTTTCAGCAATTGAGCCAATAACATCGTCTTTAACGGAAATTATAAAGATATCAGTCTCAGTGCTAACCAGGCTTAAATCATCAACCGCTTCGGCGCCTACGTGGTAAGCCAGCAGTGCTGCGTTTTGCATATTGGGGCTGTAAACCTGCACAATGCGGTGGCCTGCATTTTTAAAAGCTGCAGCCATGTGTGTAGCAACATTCCCTGAACCTATTATACTTATGCGCATATTTTATAATTTATGGTTAGCAATAACACAAATATTTCCTTTATTTTTAAATTTTCAGAAACGTTTATCTTATCTCATTGACCAGGGCATGAAATTACTCAAAGTCATCTTTACTACCATTTTATTTTTAGCGGTTATAGCAAGTATTTACTTTGTGATTATCTACAAAAAGAGCGACATGGAGAAAAAACCGCTAACTGATGAAGACAGGAAAGGTACTACCGGGCAATACATCAAACTAAGCCAGGGTATTACCCATTACCAAATTGACGGCCCCGATACCGGTGAAGTGGTAATATTGGTACACGGATTCAGCGTGCCTTATTTTATTTGGGACGGAACTTACCAATACCTGGTTAAGCAAGGTTTCAGGGTAATTCGGTACGACCAGTATGGCCGCGGGTATTCTGACAGGCCGGATGTAGTATACAACAGTGCCCTTTATCAAAATCAACTGGCTGAATTGATTAAGCAACTGCACCTGAAAACGCCCGTTGATTTAGCCGGTGTTTCGCATGGCGGCAAAGTGGTTACCGATTTTACCTGCAGTTACCCGGACCTGGTTAAAAAGGTTATTTTAGTCGACCCGGCCTACCCTTATGCAAAACCCACCGACTCCAAACTGTATACCGACTATTACGAAGCTACCCATGGCGACGAGCGTGCCGCCGGTCAGCTTACTGATTTTAAATACCCGCAACGCCAACCGGATTGGGTTACCAAATACAGGGTACAAATGCAGTACAAAGGTTTTAGAAATGCGCTGGTTTCAACAATGTATAACTACTACTACAATGGGCGGGCGGCTAACACCTGCCTGAACGAAACGCATAAGCCGGTATTGCTGATATGGGGAAAAGAAGATCACACGGTTCCGCTTACCTTCAGCGATTCTATCCGCAGCGTATTGAAATGTGATTTTTTTCCGGTGGATGACGCCGGGCACTTGCCCTATATTGAACAGGCTGATAAGGTTAACCCGAGGATAGTGGCGTTTTTGAAGAAATAACCACAGGCTGTGCCTACATTTCCTGAAGTTCTGCCCAATC
>JBDUDE010000600.1:0-2381 GCA_040003105.1 Mucilaginibacter sp.
CCGATGGTACTGCAGTAAAATGTGGGAGAGTAGGTCGGTGCCAAATCTTATCAAGTTGCCCTTGTTCTATCGAACAGGGGCTTTCTTGTTTTATGGCAGTTCCTGGCCGGGAGCCATCGGAAAGATGTATTTAATTTCCACATCTAAAACAATCGCAACACACTGTGGTTCAACTACTATGAGAAGTTTACTTTATATTATAGTAGTTATCCTGGTGATCAGTTGGCTGCTTGGGGGCTTTGCCTTCCACCTTGGCGGAGATGCCATACACATAATAATTGTTATTGCAGTTATCCTGTTGTTGTTAAACCTGTTTAACGGTGGTGGCAGGTCGTCACGGGGTCGCTGGTATTAACCGCAAACACTGCACGCAGTAACAGCCTTTGTTCGACCGAACGGGGCTTTTTGTGTTTTTTGAGCAGATAAATTGCAGTGTTTAAAGCAGATTTTATAAATTGGCCGCTATAATACTATTATGGCACTGATTATACTGAACATCATTTTCTGCATCGCCTTTTTAGCCTTTGCTTATGTAAATCTTAACGATGTTGACGCGGCGCTATGGGTAGCCATTTATACGGTTGCCGCTATATGCTGTGGCCTTGTTGCTTACGGGTTATATTACCCGGTAATTTATCTCGTTGCAATAGCTTTTTACCTGGTTTACGCCGCGATTCTGTTTTTTGCCAAAGATGGCGTGCGCGACTGGATTGTAAAATACAAAAGGCCCAGCATTGTTGAAACCATGCAGGCCGAGAAGCCTTATATTGAGAAAACGCGTGAGTTTTTCGGACTATTGATAGCCGCCGGGGCATTGGCGATCGACTATTTGGTGGTTTAAAAGATTTCGGGTTTTTAGGAATATCCATCGCAGTAACGGCAAGTGCTTGATTTTAGGTATTTATTGCTAAGTTTGATCATTAAAACCTTGATCAACAATATGAACCCTATCGCACAAAAGATAATCGACACCTGTGAGGCAAACTTTGATGCAAATGCCGGCAACTGCAGCGGTTTTGTAAAAGCAGTTTCGGCTGATTTGTCTGTCACGCTAACCGGCCAGGCGGACGATATTGTAACTCAAATACAAACCGCCGATTGGCAGCAACTGTCAGACGGCGTTGAAGCCAAGGCGAAAGCTGACGAAGGCTGGCTGGTTGTAGGCGGATTACAAGGCGGTGAAAACGTGCCCCCGCAGAGCCATGGCCATGTGGTAATTGTTGTCAGCGGGCCGCTGGCGCACGATTTATACCCTTCGGGCTATTGGGGCAAGCTCGGCAGTATCGGCAAGAAAAATACAACTATTAACTGGGCCTGGAATACAGACAGTCGCGATAAAGTAATTTACGCTGCTGTGCAGGTTTAGGCAAAAAAATGCCGGCTCCTTTCGGAAACCGGCATTTAACGGGTTTAATCACATTGAAGATTCTCATTAATCTCCAATCTCCGGTCTTTTCAAAATTATCCTTCAACCGCGTCTTTAGGGGCTCTGCGCTCCTGATGCTTTCCTTTGTGCTTTTTCTCCCAGGCGGCAAACCTGGTTTTTTGCTTATCATTTAAAATGGCAAACACTTGTTTTTTTGTGGCCAGCCTGATACTCCTGGCGGCCAGGTGCCTGCCCTCTTTATCGGCGGGCGAGGCGTTTTTCAGGCTATCCATGCGGGTGGCCTGGGTTAGGAACATCGCATTTACCTGGGTGGCTTGCTCCTGGGTGAGGCTGAGCCTCCTGGTAAGCGCTTTGGTGATATGCGCTGCACGCTCCTCCGGCGACTTCTTACTCATATGCTGCGCATTGGCCATACAACTTACACCCAATACAAATGCCACTGCTAAAACTAATTTTTTCATTTTATTTTCTTTTTAATTAATTATTGTGAGTATGACTACCAGATAGGAAGAAGGTTTAACTGTACTGTTCCGCGGAACACATGGAACAGTTTGGAACACTTTAATCCGGCGGCAGGTTTACACTTTAAGTATAAAATGGCGGTTTTTAAGCTTTTATGCTGTACTGTTCCGCGGAACGCATGGAACAGTTTGGAACACTTTTATCCGGCGGAGGGTTTACACTTTAAGTATAAAATGGCGGCTTTTAAGCTTTTATGCTGTACTGTTCCGCGGAACGCATGGAACACATGGAACACTTTTATCCGGCGGAGGGTTTACACTTTATGTGGAAGATCTCCGACGACTGCCCCGGATTTTACAAAAAAAAATTTCAACTGATAAAAGCAAATTGGCAGACAGTGAGCTTAGGATATTGGGCAAATGGATAGCACTACCAGGGGGGTCTCAGGGGGTTACACATTTTGAAGTTTAAATGGCATAAATATTTAATAATCAGAGATAAACCTTCGCATATCCATTATATTTATACCACA
>JBDUDE010000989.1:0-2379 GCA_040003105.1 Mucilaginibacter sp.
AAACCAAAGGACATCAACCATAAAATGTGGGACGCTCACGATGATTTCCCAACCAAATACACGCAAAGTAATTATGCCGGCCTGGATAGCCTGGCCGGGTGGTTGAAACAAAAAAACATTAAATTTATTTTCGTACAGGCTCCCATCAAGAAATCGTACGCCAACACTTCTTATTACCGGCAGCGGATTAATACACATTTCGATAAATGCCGCTCAATCATTGAAAACCAGGGAGGTATCTATTTAAATTATTACAACACTGCTATTTTTACAGATAGCCTGTTTGTCGACCAATATCACCTGCAAAATACCGGCGCTATTATTTTTACAAAACAGGTGGTTGCAGATTTAAAAAAGGTGATTAAATAACCGGCAAAGTTGTGAATGGCAACCAATAACCTTTTTAATACTGTGAATTCTTTACCTGCTTAAATTTTAAACAATTAGAGGCCCTGTCCATATTTTTAAAAAATTCGGGGCCCTTTTCATTAGTAAAACAAACGGCTACTATTATACCTGTATGGTCTTTTTGAAGGGTTATCAGCAGGGCGTATTTATAATGTTTGGTTTCCGGCAAATCCAACAAAGTTAACAGGTACGATTTTCCCGCATCGGCATTGTAGCGAGTCAAAACCTCTGATGGTATGGGTTTTACAAAAAAACTATTTTCGCCTGTAAACGCGGCGGCATGCGCCTGGGCTATTAACTTATAGGTCGAATCGGGGTTAGCGAGCTCGGCATTGGGCCTGCCTCTTGCATTTTCGTAACTATACCAGTTTTCTTTTTGCGATTTTACTTGCAGCCATATTTCAAAATCTTTGCCAGGTAGTGTCATGGCATAGTCGAACGAAAGATCTTCATTATCGGGCGCTTTAATTTCTTTAAATCCTTTAGGGAACTTGAAATTTACATCGGCATGGGTGGTGAGCTTTATAAATTCAGTAAGCTGGGCGCTCATGGGCGCGGGCTTAGCCGGAGGTGCAGATTGTTTTACGGCAACAACCAGTTGTTTGGGCTGCGCAATGACCTGCGAAATACTAAGCAAAAGTATTGCGATAACTAATATTTGCTTAATTTGCTTAAAACGAATCTTCATTATTGCGCAAACAATAGTATTATTATTAATTAACAGGGATCTAAAGCTAACAAATTTAAAATATTAATTTAAAAAATAAATCTTAAAACAAACAAATCGCATATTTTTTACAAGGTGATTAGGTTGAGTTGGTCATTTAGCAGGTTATTTGCCATCACGCTAAAAATAGCACTAAACAATATCGCGCGGTATCAGTTTTTAATCAATCCGTTAACGCATTTTGTTATTTTAGCGGCGTTTTTGAACGAGCCGCGAATTTTGTATATGAACATAGTTGTCCGCAAGTATATCCCCCAATATTTATATATTCTATTAACTATTTTTCCGTTGGTAATGACTTCATGCCGCCAGCATGTGCCTGAACGTGTTCAGTTCCAGGAAAAGTTGAAGGTTGATAAAGTAAAAGCGAAGGCCTTGCTTAAAAGTATCCAGGGGATAAAATATACCGAAGTGAGGCGCACGTTTGATAACGGCCTTTCGTTCAGCGCGGTTGGTTACCAGCTGGTGCCCGAGTGGCAGATATCATTTCCGTCTACCGATTCAGTAAATATTTACAGCCCTAAAAAGAGAAAGTTTATGAATACCCCTGTGGTGTTCGACCATGATTCGGTTTACAACGTGGCCTGGGCTTGGCTTAAATTAAAATATATTAAGAAAGACAGCATACAGTTTATGGTATTGCATGTGCATGGCAACATCATCCAGGAAGAGAAAACGCACGTGTTTATGACGTTTTACACCAATGATTATATAAAAAATGTGCTGCATACCGCACCTTCAAAAGTATGGAAGCCCAGCAGGAAAGATACCGCCTACATAAGAACGAAAATTGCACTGGCCGATAAAATTATCGACAGCGCGTTCGCGGGTACCGAGCCTGCTATGTTAACCCCAAAAACACCTTTAATAACCGTCAAAAAGGAAGTAACCCCAGATGACGATGTAAACGGAGGTATGGGTTTTGATGATTATCTTTCGCCAACCTATAATATCACCATCCGCAAAGCCTATACTGATTTTTATTACTCCTATTCGGCGTTTGTGGACGAAAAAGGGACTATTATTTTCCGCAAAGCGATAACAGCTTCCATGCCCGAATTTAAAAAGGCCACCGATGATGCCATGAAGGGCATTACCGATAGTTACCTGAAGCTGTATCTTAATACAGCACCCGGTAAAACATTGGGCATTCCGCACAAAAGCATCATTATTTTGAATGTAACGGGGGTTAAAAAAAACTAAGATTTATTGGATTGGTTGGATTTTAGGATTAGCTGCATTAG
>JBDUDE010000909.1:0-7927 GCA_040003105.1 Mucilaginibacter sp.
ATTTCGCTGATTTTAACCGTTGATTTTTATTTGATTACGTTGATTTCGCTGATTTATTAAGAGGGTCGGTTGTGAGCATGTTTCAGTCAGGCTGTACAAATCGGTGTAATCATTTTCTAATCGGTGTAATCCCAAAATAACAAATTGCCGATACGGTTTTTGGGCCGGTCAGCAACTGTTCTTCAATATAAATTGAAGATTATATTATTTAGAAGGATGACCCTCCACAACTATTTCCCCTGCAAACGACGGGTCATTGAATAGGTCTTCGCTTGCCGGCTTTGGTGCACTAATTCCGTTTAATATAAAAGTAACCGCCATTTTATAATTCCCCGGCTTTGCTTTAACCTCTCCTGAATAAGCCTTAAGCACTCTTATAACCTCGTCGTCGCAACCACTGCCTATTCCTTTAACTAAATCGAGCCCTGATATTTTGTGATCGTCCGTTACATCGAATTTAACAATTACGCTTCCAACTAATTTGCTTTTCCTGGCAGACGCTGGGTACTTTATTGACCGTGCGGAATATTTACTCAATTGTTCAAATTCATTTGCCGGCGATTTAAATGGCGCCATAGGCGGAGGTGGCATTTTTTGGTGCACGCTTTTTTCGGCGTTGCTTCTTGCTTTGTTTATTTCGCTTTGAATATTTGACGATGGAGACGCTGCCTGTGCTAGTTTTACATCGGTTTTAGTTACCATATCGCCCGATTTGTTACTTGCTGTTAATCTTGCCGGATCCGAAAGCCTTAGCTTTACTACATCGGCCGGTTTTACATTTTTAGGCAGTTCTGAAAGCTTAACATCCGTCACCGTTACCACATCGGCAGATTTTACTTTTTTAGGCCGCGCAGGCGGTGGTGGCGGCGGAATCCTTTTATCGGCCGATAGTTTTACCAGTACAGTGGTGTCAGGATTTTTTGTTGCCGACTGCTTGATAGCAAGATGGTTATTAGCCGGCAAGATATTTATCCAGCCATAAGTTTTTGAAAATGCCAGCGTCGACATACAGAGCAAGCCCATACCAATGGGAATTACTGCCAGGTACTTTAGCCTTGCTAAATTCCCCGAACGTTTTTGGTTTAACATAATGATCCTCTTTTTTAATAAATTATAATTGAAAAATGAATTCGAGATTGACGACCCGCTTAAGCCATAAGCATTGCTCACCAAAAACGAAGAGTAGGTGAGGGTATCGTTTTCATAAGCGGCTGTTTGCTCATCGGCTATATACTCGTGCACAGTTTTAAGGCTGCGCTGCAGCAGGTAAATGAAAGGATTGAACCAGTTGATGATTTTTACCAATTCCAAAAATACAATATCAACGGAGTGTTTTTGATCGATATGCACCAGTTCATGTCGTATCATGGTATCAGCACCGGATACATTGGTGCCAATAAATACGTAGTTGAAAAAAGAGAATGCTGTGTTCGCGTCCTCAACTTTTACCAGTTTATACTTATTATTCAGCACGCCTTTTTGTGTACGGGTTAGCTTAAACAGCTGGAAAATTTTAAAAGTAAACAGGATCAGCATTATCGCCGCGCCCAGTATGTAACCGTATACAAGTATATTTTGCCACGTAAAATAAGCTGTAGCAGCAGTTTTTTGATGAAGATGCGGGTTGTAAATTATGGTTGCGGTTACCTGTCCGCCGTCTTCGTATGATTTTAGCCATCCAATTTGCACCAATGGGATGATATATGATAAAATAGGGGCGCACAAAAGGTATACGCGGTTCAATTTGTAATAGGTTTCTTTACCAAACAGTAAAAAATACAGCGCATAAAATACGCCCAGGTAAATATTCGATTCCAACAGGTAATGCAGCCAATTCATGATTTCTTGTTTTTCAGGTTATCAATCAGGTTGGTAAGCTCGTCTAATTCCTTCACGTCCAGGTTTTTTTCGTCGACGATAAACGACACCAGGCTTTTGTAGGAGTTGCTGAAGTAGTTTTTCATCATCTTGTCAAAAGTGAACTTTTTGTAAACGTCTTCGCCGATAGCAGGGAAGTAAACATGCGAGTTGCCATAGGCCTTATGGTCGATAAAGCCTTTGCCCTCCAATACCCTAACTACAGTTGATACGGTATTGTAGGCTGGTTTTGGTTCCGGCATTTCTTCAATAATGTCCTTTACAATGGCTTCTTTTAGCTGCCACAGTATTTGCATTACCTGTTCTTCGGCTTTTGTAAGTTCTTTAATGTCCATAGCAAACTAGTTTTGTAGTTGAGCAAAGGTAGAACTATTTTTATAGTTTGCAAACTATTTTTGTAGTTTTTTATTTTTTGCTAAAATTGTTAGGATTTTTATATTTTAGAGCGATAAAGCAGCTAAGTAAAAATAACACGTCGCTGCCATCCGAAACTATGTCATTACTTCACCAGGTTGCTTTAACATTTGTAAAAAACATCGGCCCAACGTTGGCCAAGTCATTAACTGCACACTTTGGCGGGGCCGAGCAGATATTTAATGCACCTAAAGGGAAATTGTTAAAAGTACCGGGGATAGGAGAGAAAACCGTTAGCCAACTTGACTTCGGCGTTGCGTTAAAGAAAGCCGAACACGAATTGAAATTTATTGAAAAGAACGGCATAGAAGTTATTTTTTATACCGACAGCAGGTATCCTAAACGGTTAAAAAACTGTAACGATTCGCCTGTATTGTTATACGCGAAAGGCAAAGCAGATTTAAATATGCAGCATGTGGTAAGTATTGTAGGTACCCGTAATGCCACCGAGTATGGCAAACAGCTATGCCGGCAATTGATCGAAGAGCTGCAGCAGCATAATATTTTGGTGGTTAGCGGCCTGGCGCTTGGCATTGATGTAGCTATACATAAAGAGTGCTTAAAACAAAATGTCCCAACTGTTGGCGTAGTTGGCCACGGGCTTGACAGAATGTACCCCAGTCAAAACCGGGCAACTGCTGATAAAATGCTGGAAAACGGCGGGCTTTTGTCGGAGTATCCATCAGGCACCATACCCGACCGGGAGAATTTTCCGCAGCGAAACCGCATTGTTGCCGGTATGGCTGATGCAACCATAGTAGTTGAAGCAGGTATAAAAGGCGGAGCATTGATTACGGCCGAAATTGCCAACTCCTACAACCGTGATGTATTTGCTTTCCCGGGCAGGTTGGGTGATGAATATTCCGAAGGCTGTAATTTTTTAATCCGCAACAATAAGGCGCAATTACTAACCTGTGCTGCCGATTTAGCTTTCAGCCTGGGTTGGGAAAAGGAGGAAACAACCAAGTCGCCGGTTGAACAGTTTATTTTACCATTCGACCTTACGCAAGATGAAAGCCTGATAATTACACTTTTACGTGAGAATAAAACCCCGCTGGCTATCGACGATTTATCGATAAAAGCCAAAATGACCACCAGTAAACTCGCAATGAATTTATTGAATATGGAAATGCAGGGCTATATTAGGGGTTTACCTGGGAAAATGTATTGTCTTTCTTAAAGGTCATTGGTCATTGGTCATTGGAATTTAGGCTGCATAAGTTAGTAATGCAGATGAACCCGACATATATAGAACTATCCACCAATGCCTAATGACTATCACCCATTCGGCCAGCTAAAATAAGCCAGTTTGCCAAGGCCTTTGCTAACCGATGCCCAATCATCAATATCAAAATCAATTACAGCAACTGCGCTGGTGTGCACCTCCATGGCTTCGCCGGTTAAATATTGCAGGATGTAAGCTATCCCGGGGTTGTGGCCAACAAGGGCTGCAAAATTGTATTGGTCCGGCAGGTCGTTAATTATTTTTAAAAGCGTTTTTTCGCTGGCTTCAAAAATTGATTTGTTGGTTGAGGGCGCGGGTAAACCCAGGTGGTCGGCAAAAATTTCGGCCGTCGTAAGGGTGCGTAGTGCGGGGCTGGTTACGATATACTCGGGAACTATCAATTTTTCTTTTAAACGGTCGGCCATAAAACCGGCATCCTGCATGCCAATATATTTTAAAGGCCTGTCAAAATCCTTGCCCCCGGTTTCCTTTTCGGCTTTAGCATGCCTTACCAATAGTAATTTTTTCATGGCGATTTTATTTTAACCTGCCTTTCGGCCCCCCGACTTATAAGTTGTAATAACGCTGCAAATTAACGTTTAATTGATATTTAAATGAAGGTTATTTTGATATAAATTGTTTTAATAAAAATAAGATGATTTGGTCTGAAGGGTATCCGTATTTACTTGATAAACTCGTTCAATTTAGTCACAATTGTTTCCGGGGCGATGTTGTACAGGCAAGCATAATCCTTCCGGAAACAGGGCTTATTACCATAAACAGAACATGGGCGGCACTCGATATCATCGGCAATTATGTTATTTTCTGATTGGCCATAACCTAAAAAGCCCGCATAATGATGTGTAGCTCCCCAAACTGAAACAACCGGCACCCCTTCAAGCGAAGCCAGGTGCATCCCTGCGGAGTCCATGCTCATCATTACGTCAAGGTTACTGATAAGCGCCAGTTCCTGCTCCATCGTAAGGCGCCGCACCAGCGAGGTAGCAGCCGGATATTTTTGCTCCCATTGCAGGCAAATCTCCTCCTCCAGTAACGACCCGCCGAATAAAAACAACTTTACATTTTTATCATTAAGCTGTTTAATAACTTCTTCGGTGCGGTCCAGCGGATAAATCTTCCCCTTATGTTTGGCAAAAGGAGCGATGCCTATCCATGGCCTTGTTCTGTCGCCCGTTATTTTTAAAATATCGCTACTTAGCGGCTGTGGATTTTTTTTAAGCTGAGACTGAAGTTCTACCAGTAATCCGAGCTTTCTGAAAACATCGGCATAACGTTCAGTAGTAAGCCTAAGCGGTTTTAACACTTTGCCAGGAAAGCGGGTTAGCAGTTTTTTCTCGTCCCGGCCTTTATTTATATACGCATAGGGCAGGCCCGAAAGGCGAAAAAGCCTTCTTAATATTTTCGAACGCAAGTTGTCGTGTAAATCGGCAACTGCATCAAAATTGGAGGTTTTTTTCAGCGCCCGGAAAAGCTTAACCAACCCTGCGAACCCCTTATACGCCAAATTTAAATCAGCTGCGAAATAAGTTAGCCGGGGGATGTCTTTAAAAAAACCTTCAAAATCGGGCCGGGAAACAAAGGTTATCGTTAGTTCCGGGTTTTGATTTAGTAAAGCTTTTATAACCGGCACCGTCATAGCCACATCGCCCATAGCCGAAAAACGGAATACCAATATATGCTTTGCTGCCGGCATTATTTTTTGCTGTTGTACAAAACGGGGTTCAGCTCAGGGTCGTTATACATTTTCATCTGGCGGTATACCTTCATGTATTTTTCACCTTTTTCAATGTCCCCCAGCAATTCATCAATAGCCAGCGAAAGGTCGGATTGCTGTTGCAAAAGGATGGATAGTTTTGCCTTGCGCTTGTTTAATTCAATTTCATCAACATTTTTCCGGGTACTTTCCTCGTGCATGTGGTAAATCTTGAGCGCCAGTATCGATAGCCTGTCGATAGCCCAGGCCGGGCTTTCGGTATTTATACGCGCGGTGGCAAGCGGCTCAACACCTTTATACTTATCTAAAAAATAGCTGTCGACTTCTTCTACCAAATCCGTCCGCTCCTGGTTCGATTTATCAATGCGGCGTTTCCATTTCAAGGCTATTACGGGGTCAATTGCAGGGTTGCGTATCTCATCTTCCATGTGCCATTGGGCAGTGTCTATCCAGCATTTGGTAAACAGCAGGTTTTCAAACGAGCCCACTTCGTAAGGGTTTTCATACCTCGCGTTAATGTCATCGTATAAATGATAATCGTATATCGCTTTTAAAAATACCTTGTTACAAAGTCCGCTTATCATTTTACTGTGTTTGTGCCTTTATTTTGTTAATGATGGATGTTGAGGAATAGCCTTCAACAAAAGTAATGGTTTTAACTTCGCCGCCATTAGCAATAACTTCTTTGGCGCCAACAATATTATCTATTGTATAATCTGCACCTTTTACTAATATATCGGGTAGTAAATTACTTATCAAATTGAGCGGCGTATCTTCTTCAAAAAGCACCACGCCATCTACAAAAAACAGCGCGGCCAGCAGCGCTGCCCGGTTATTCTGGTCGTTTATTGGCCGGTCTTCACCTTTTATCCGCTTTACCGAACTATCGGCATTTAGACCAATGATGAGTTTGTCGCCCAATTCAGCAGCTTTTGCCAGGTAAGTAACATGGCCCAGGTGCAGCAAATCAAAAACGCCATTGGTGAACACCACCTTTTTGCCTTCTTTTTGCCATGCGGTAACCGTAGCTTTAAGTGTTGCTAAAGACTGTGTTTTGTTTAAGAGGATTTTTTCTAAGTCTATTCTCATAAGGTGTTCACCAAACTTACGAAGTTTTTAAAACTTCGTAAGTCTCGGTAAGCTTAAAGTAAGTTAAAACAAATCGTCAACCGCCTTACACAATATATGCCCAACCAAAATATGCATTTCCTGTATGCGGGCGGTAACATCCGATGGTATTATCACATTTAAATCGCAAATACCATTCATTTTCCCGCCATCCCGGCCCGAAAGGCCCAGGGTTTTGCAGCCGAATTTTGTAGCTGTTTCAAAGGCGTTCAAAATCCCCTGACTGTTGCCGCTGGTTGAAATGCCTATAAATAAATCGCCGGGCTGTGCCAATGCCTCAACCTGGCGGGAGAAAACATGGTCATAACCATAATCATTGGCAATTGCTGTTAGGGCCGATGTATCAGTTGTTAAAGCTATGCCGGGTAAAGCCTTACGGTGTTTAACAAACCGGCCGCTCAATTCGGCGGCGATGTGTTGGGCATCGGCAGCACTGCCACCGTTGCCGGCAGTTAAAACTTTGTTACCATTTTGTATAGCAGTAATAATCATTTCGCAGGCTTTTTCAATATCGCCGCTAAGCTGTTCAATTACCTTATTTATAAGCTGCTGATGATCTTTAAGTTCTTCAATAACCATTTTTTGGAATTTCGGATGTTCGTCCCGATAGCTATCGGGATCGGATTTATATTTAATTCGCCTGCAAATATACCAACGAACTAATGAACAATTGAGCCAATGAACTAAATATCCATGTCATTAATTATCTCGCCGATAGTTGTTGTGGCGCTGCCTACATGCCTTATCACTATGGCAGCTGCATGGTTAGCCAATTCGCAAGCCTCTTCAACAGTAAAATCGAGTGCTAAAAAGTAGGTAATTGTTGCTATAACGGTGTCACCGGCTCCTGTAACGTCAAATACTTCGGTGGCTTTTACCGGCAACAATTTGCTGCTTTGCGGGGTTAGTATCGCCATACCTTCTTCGGAGAGTGTAACCACCAGGTACGCAGTTTCGGTTTGTGCAAACACGGTTTTGGCTGCTTCCTGCAAATCGCTAATATTTTTTATCGATTCGGTTTTTGCTGCTTCGGCCAGCTCTTTGCGATTCGGCTTTATTAAATAAGCGCCTTTATACTTTTCGTAATTCAAACCTTTCGGGTCGACAATTACTTTCTTTTGGAATTCTGTGGCAATTTTTATAAGCCTTTGCGTAATAGCCGGAGCAAACAAACCTTTATTATAGTCGGAAAATATAATGATGTCGGCCTCGTCGATAATCGCGGTGAGTTTTTCTGTTAACTCGTTTTCCAATTCAGCCGATAAAGGGTCCGTAATTTCCCTATCAACCCTTACCAGCTGGTGCCGTCCGGCTAAAATCCGGGTTTTAATGGTGGTTGGCCGGGCGCCATCTTTAATAATCGTATCTGTTTTAACACCTTCGCTTTCCAGTATTTCAATCAACTGTTTGCCTGTCACGTCATCGCCAATAACCCCGGCAACAGTAACAGTGGCACCCAGTGCAACCAGGTTTTGCACCACATTACCGGCACCGCCAAGTGTGGTCGACTCATTTTTTACGTTCACAATCGGCACCGGCGCCTCGGG
>JBDUDE010000262.1:0-7927 GCA_040003105.1 Mucilaginibacter sp.
TTGACGCTGTAATTGCAGTTTTGGGTGCAGAGGGTGAAGATTACAAGGCAGCCCTGGATGGAGCGGGAGGTTCTGCCCCTGCTGCTGAAGAAAAAACAGAAGCCGAAAAAGCAGAGCCTGCGGCCGAAAAACCTGAAGTTGCAGCCGAAACCGGTAAAAAAGCACCGAAAGCTGCAGAAGATAAAAAACCGGTGGACGCTGTTGAGGCCAAGCCTAAGGTAGATAAAAGCAGTATCCCTGCAACCGTTATCCGCATGCCTGCCCTGAGCGACACCATGACGGAAGGCGTTATAAACAAATGGAACTTTAAAGTTGGCGATACTGTAAAAAGTGACGACTCCCTGGCCGATGTTGAAACAGACAAAGCTACCATGGAAGTTGTTGGTTACGAAGCCGGCACCTTATTATATATAGGCCCTAAAGAAGGTGAAGCTGCGCCGGTTAATGGCATTATCGCCATTGTTGGTAAAGCCGGAACCGATATTACGCCTTTATTGAGCGATGATGAAGCTGCACCTGCGGCCAAAGCTGAAGAAGCTCCAACAGCAGAAGCTGCGCCAGCGGAAACAGAATCTGACAGCCCTGCTGATGCAACATCAAGCGATGACAGCCGCGTTAAGGCATCGCCACTTGCTCGTAAAATAGCCAAAGAAAAAGGCATCAACCTTAATGATGTAAAAGGCAGCGCCGAAGGCGGCCGCATTATTAAGAAAGATGTGGAAGAATATGTACCGGCTGCGAAAGCTGCAGTTGAAAGTAACAGTAGCAGTAAGGAAGCTGCGCCTGCCGAAGCTCAACCTGCAACTGCCACTACAACTACTGCCACTGCTCCTAAATCTGCTCCACTTGCACCTTACACCGGCGAAGAGAAATATACCGAGAAACCGGTTAGCCAGATGCGCAAGGTTATCAGCAAGCGCTTAAGCGAAAGCTTGTTTACCGCGCCGCACTTCTACGTAACTATGAGCATTGATATGGACCAGGCAATTGCCGCCCGTACCCGTATTAATGATGTGGCCCCGGTTAAAATATCATTTAACGATTTTGTGCTGAAAGCCTGCGCGGTTGCCTTAAAACAACACCCTGCTATCAACTCATCATATCTTGGCGATAAAATACGCACCAACGAACATGTACACATTGGGGTTGCGGTGGCGGTTGACGAAGGCTTATTAGTACCGGTTGTACGTTTTGCAGATGGCAAATCGCTAAGCCGTATCAGTGCCGAAGTGAAGGATTTTGCGCAACGCGCCAAAGCCAAAAAACTGCAGCCTGCTGATTGGGAAGGTTCAACCTTTACCATATCAAACCTGGGTATGTTTGGGGTTGAGGAGTTTACCGCCATAATTAACACACCTGATGCTTGTATATTGGCCGTTAGCGGTATTCAACAAGTGCCGGTTGTTAAAAACGGCGCCGTAGTACCTGGCAACGTAATGAAGGTAACCCTAAGCTGCGACCACCGCGTGGTTGACGGCGCAACAGGTGCCGCATTCCTGCAAACGCTAAAATCGTTGCTGGAAGAGCCGGTGAGATTGTTGATTTAACAGTTACGAATTATACATATTTAACAGCGATGGACTTTAGGGTTTATCGCTGTTTTTGGTTGTAGACTTTTGTCATTCTGCCGGGATAGTGTTAGACAGCATATTTTGTTAACTTGCATTTTATCGTTTTCTATGCTTTACATCATCATTCCGATAGTCATCTTACTGATTACCTTTTACCGACGCATGCGGAACAGGGCGCTTACCCAAGTTATACTCACCGATGCGCAAAAGAAATTACTGGCAAAAAACATCGATTACTATAATAAGCTATCCGACACGGATAAGGTCTACTTTGAAGATAAAATCGAGCAATTTTTGGATGATGTTCGCATTGAAGGTGTCGGCCTAACCATAACCGATACCGACCGCCTGATGGTGGCATCGAGTGCGGTGATACCCATTTTCAGGTTTAAGGATTGGAGCTACCGGAATGTTACCAATGTGCTGTTGTACCCCGATACCTTTGATGAAGAATACCAGTTTGAGGGTGCTGAAGGCCGTAATATTATGGGCATGGTAGGCACCGGGTATATGAACGGGCAGATGATATTGTCGCGCAAGGCGTTGGTGAAAGGATTTTCAGCGAGCCATGGAAGGGAAAATACCGGCATCCACGAATTTGTGCACCTTATTGATAAAGCCGATGGCGAAACTGACGGTATTCCCGAGGGTTTTTTGCCGTACGAATATATTAAACCCTGGGTGCGCATGATGCACCGGGAAGTGCATAAAATTGAAACCGGGCATTCGGATATTAACCCTTATGCTACTACTAACGAGGCTGAATTCTTTGCGGTAGTAAGCGAGTACTTTTTTGAAAAGCCACAGGAGTTTGAGGCGAAGCATCCTGAGTTGTTTGAGATGTTGAGCAGGGTATTTAAATCTTCCTGATATACCTTAAATCCGCGCATCAATCTTATCCATCAAAAATTTTACCTTCGTCCCTTACAATAATCATTAGATTTGACAATATGAACAACGGGCTAAAAATTGCCATTGGCGCCGACCATGCCGGCTTTGAGTACAAAAAACAACTGATTGAATCGTTAAACGTAGCTGAGGTCAAAGACTTTGGAACGTATTCGGATGCGTCGGCAGACTACCCCGACTTTGCCCACCCTGTGGCATCAGCTGTTGAAAGCAGCGGTTTTGATTTCGGTATTCTGGTTTGCGGCAGCGGCAACGGCGTAGCCATCACCGCCAACAAACACCAGGGCATCCGCGCAGCCATTTGCTGGAACGGTGAACTAGCCGAGCGTGCCCGCAGCCATAACGATGCAAACATTGTTTGCATACCTGCGCGGCACATAACAATTGAGGAAGCAAAAAAAATTGTTGAAATATTTTTAAACACCAAGTTTGAGGGCGGGCGCCATGCAACCAGGGTGAATAAGATTGCATGTTGATAGGTGAAGGCGAAAGCTGAAAGGTAAAAGGCGAAAGGTATTTGAATGCGGAAGTGGGAAATGCCGAATGCGGAAGTTTTTCCCTTTTCAGCCATGAACTATGAACCATCAACCATGAACTAAAAAACTAACTGACCAAAAATGAATAAATTATTATTAACCCTCGCCAGCATTGGTTTGGTAACGGGGGCCTGCGCACAGCAGAACAAAACTGCCATGAAATATGCCGAAATAGTAAGTCCGGAGCTTGCTAACAAACACCTCAGCATTATCGCTTCCGATGCTTATGAAGGCCGTGAAACCGGCAAACCCGGTGCCGACAAAGCTGCCCACTACATCGCCGATGAATTTAAATCGCTGGGCCTGCAGCCAATTGTAAACGGGTCGTACTTTTTTGATGTACCCGTAGTACAAAACTCGTTCAAAGTAAATTCATTTACCATAAACGGTACCGCACTCGAAATGGGTAAGGATTTTACCGCACGTGGCGGAGCAGGCACCAAAAATATTGATGCAAAAGATGTTGTTTTTATAGGCTACGGAATCGGCGCTGATAATTATGACGACTTAAAAGGTGTGGATATCAACGGCAAAGTAGTAGTTTACATAAGCACCGGCGAGCCGATGAGCGATGGTAAATCAAAAATTACCGGGACTGAAAAAGTTTCAGACTGGAGCACTCCACGGAGCCGCAAACGTATTGATTTGATACAAAGCAAAAAACCATTGTTAATATTAGCCGTGACTACAATAGCTCCCGCAGGAGGCCCAAGGCCAGGCGGACAAGGTGGTGGCCGTGCATTACCAATGATGCTTAAGCATGAAGGAGAAAACCCTGCGGTAGTTATCACCATCCCAATGGCAACTGCCGATATGATATTAAAGAATAGCGGCAAAACCGTTGCTGATTTGAAAGGAGCTATCGACCAGTCGGGTGCGCCGGCATCGCAAACCGTAAAAGCTGATATTGCTGCATCATACGCCACTGAAGAAATCCCGGTTAAAGCTGTTGACGTGCTGGGCTTTTTGCCAGGCAGCGACCCAAAACTTAAAGACGAAGTGCTGGTAATATCGGCACATTACGACCATATCGGCTTAATGCCTGAAGGTTCGAAAGATATGGTAAACAACGGTGCAGATGATGATGGCTCGGGCACTACCGCCGTTATGGAACTTGCAAGGGCGTTTTCAAAGGCTAAAAAAGACGGTCACGGCCCGCGCCGCAGCATATTGTTTTTAGGTAATGTAGGCGAAGAAAAAGGCCTGCTGGGTTCTGAATATTATACAGACCATCCGGTTATCCCTTTAGCTAACACCATTGCCGATTTAAACATCGATATGATTGGCCGCATTGGGGTCGACTATATCGGCAAACCCGACTCTGCAAATAATGTTTACGTTATCGGTTCATCAATGCTTAGCACCGATTTGCATAAGGTTGGCGAAAACGCCAATAACCTTTACACCAAACTTGATTTGGACTATAAATACGATGACCCGGCCGATCCGAACCGTTTTTACTACCGTTCGGACCATTATAATTTTGCCAAGCACGGCGTACCTATTATATTTTACTTTAACGGCGTACATGCCGATTACCACCGCCCCGGCGATGAGGTAAGTAAGATAAATTTCCCGTTGCTGGCCAAACGCGCACAGCTTGTATTTTATACCGCCTGGGATTTGGCAAATGCCGACAAGCGCCCGGTTGTTGACGGGAAAAAATAATTCTGGGTGGATTTAGTTAAATAGTTTACCGAGTCGGAACCAGCACTTCTAAGGTCACATACAATAAGCGATAGAAAGGTAACTATCGCTTATTTTTATTTATACAAATTGCCTACTTTAAGCCGCTAATAAAAAAATATGAAAAAAATTATATTATCCTTTGCCCTCGCCGGTTCGATAACCTTCGCATGGGCGCAGCAAGACCCAACTGCCATGAAATACGCGGGCATCATCAGCCCCGATTTGGCCAAAAAGCATTTAAGCATAATTGCATCTGACGCATACGAAGGCCGTGAAACCGGCAAACCCGGCGCCGAAAAAGCCGCACATTATATTGCGGACGAGTTTAAATCATTAGGCTTGCAGCCTATTGTAAACGGCTCGTACTTTTTTGATGTTCCGCTTACTGAAAACTCGCTGAATGCTACATTTGCTGTAGGCGGCAAGGCATTTGCAAACGGCGACAGCTTTTACGCTGTGCAACCATCAACTGACAGGGTGCTAAACACCAGCGAAATAGTATTTGTTGGCTACGGCACTGATGCCGAAATTGCCAATACCGACCTTACCGGAAAAATTGTGCTTTGGATAAATGAAGACAAAGCCGCGGATGGCAAACCTCAGGGAACCAGTTTCCGTGGGTCGGAAGCCCGTGCCGCGATTACTAAAAACCTGCTGAGCAAAAACCCGGCGATAATTTTGGCCGCAAATTCGGAAATTGCTGGTGTGCTTACAAAGTACAAAAACTACATCCTTGCACCACGGTTGACTATCAAAAAAGAAGATGCCAAACCAGCCGATACTAAGCCTGCTGTTTTTTGGATTACCAATGAAGTTGCCGAAGAACTGGTAAAATCGGGCGGAAAAACTTATGAACAACTTAAAGCCGGCGGCGGCACTGCCCAAACCATTAAAGCTGGTGTTAAAATCAGTTATAACAGCGTTAAAAAAGATGTAAAAGCTGTTGACGTGCTGGGCTTTTTGCCGGGCAGCGACCCAAAACTGAAAGATGAAGTGCTGGTAATATCTGCCCACTATGACCATATTGGTCTGCTACCTGAGGGCACCAAAGGCGACCGCGTTAACAACGGCGCTGATGATGACGGCTCTGGCACTACCGGCATAATGACAATTGCAAGGGCGTTTTCAAAAGCTAAAAAAGATGGCCACGGCCCGCGCCGCAGCATTTTGTTTTTGGGTAACGTAGGCGAGGAAAAAGGCTTGTTGGGTTCTGAATATTATACCGACCATCCTGTTATTCCATTGGCTAACACAATTGCCGATTTAAATATCGATATGATTGGCCGCGTTGGTTACGAGTACAAAGATAAAGCCGATTCTGCAAATTATGTATATGTAATTGGCTCAGGCATGCTAAGCACTGATTTGCATAACGTGGGCGAAAAGGCCAACAAAACCTACACCAACATGGTGCTCGATTACAAATACGACGATCCTAAAGATCCTAATGATTTCTACCACCGGTCTGACCATTACAATTTTGCCAAACATGGTGTGCCAATCATTTTCTACTTTAACGGCGAACATGCCGATTACCATGGCGTTGGCGACGAAGTAAGTAAAATCAATTTCCCGCTGTTAGCCAAACGTGCCCAGCTTGCATTTTATACCGCATGGGATTTGGTGAACGCCGATAACCGCCCTGTAGTTGATGGAAAAAAGGAAGAAGGAAGCAAATAGGTGAGTGGTTGATTAGGTTGGATTTGGTTGATTAAGTTTAAAAGTCAATTCACTAAGACAATATAATACGGAGGGATGAGCGCTAAGCTTGTCCCTTTTCTTTTTTTACAATAACTTAATGTGTTCAAATAGTTAAGTCAAAAACAACAAAATTAACTTAATCAATCTAATCAACTGCTCACCTAATAAACTAAATAACTAACTTCGCAATATGGGGAGCACTGCTGACGAATTCCTGGTTACATCAGAGGGTAAAGCTTTTGACATCGACCACCGCCGCATTATCAATTATAACATTGGTAAATACGATGCTGCGGTTGAACGTGGATTGTCGAAGATCATCAACCTTGAAAATACCAAGCGCAAAGCACATGTGATAAAATGGAAAGTGATGGAAAACCTGGACAAAATTTTGCCGGAGTTTGAAGCCAATTTCCAGAAACGCGGCGGCAAGGTGATTTGGGCCAACGATGCCGAAGAAGCCAATCGCGAGATACTTAACATCATAAAAAAAGCAGGCGCAAAAACGGTTGTCAAATCAAAATCGATGGCTACCGAAGAGATTCAGATGAATGAATTTTTAGAGGCGCACCACATCGAATCGTTAGAAACTGACCTTGGCGAATATATTGTGCAATTGCTGGGCCAGCGGCCTTATCACATTGTTACGCCGGCCATGCATCTTTCAAAAGAAGACATTGCAAAGCTGTTCAACGAAAAATTTGGCACCCCGCTTGATTTCACCCCCGAGCAACTTACCCAAAAAGCCCGCGAATTACTGCGTGATAAATATGTACAGGCCGATGTGGGCATAACCGGCGCCAACTTTTTAATTGCCGATACCGGCAGCATTGCCATTACCGAAAACGAAGGCAATGCCCGCCTGAGCACCTCGTTCCCCAAAATACATATTGCGATTGTGGGAATTGAAAAAATTGTGCCATCCATAATGGACCTCGACCTGTTTTGGCCCATGCTGTCTACACACGGCACAGGCCAAAATCTAACGGTTTACAATACTATATTAAGCGGCCCCCGCCAGCCCAACGAAACCGACGGACCCGAGGAGATGTACGTGATACTACTGGACAACGGCCGTACCAACCTGCTGGCCCAGAAAGACCAGCGCCAGGCTTTGTATTGTATACGCTGCGGCGCTTGCCTGAACGCCTGCCCGGTTTATAAAAACATTGGCGGCCATACTTATGAGACTACTTACAGCGGCCCCATCGGTTCCATCATTACCCCGCACATGGCCGGCATGGAAGAGTTTAAGCATTTAAGCTATGCTTCAAGCCTTTGCGGCAAATGCACCGAAGTGTGCCCTGTAAAAATCGATATCCATAAAATGTTGTTGCTTAACCGTCGTGACTCAGTACAGGAACACCTGGTAAACACCAAAGAAAAATGGGGCTGGTCGCTTTGGAAAAAAGCGATGCTTAGCCGTAAGCTTACTGATTTTTTAAGCGGTAAAACAAAAAACATCGTGCTCCGCACCTTCTTCAAAAAAACCTGGGGCCATTACAAAGAGATGCCAAAAGT
>JBDUDE010000818.1:0-2377 GCA_040003105.1 Mucilaginibacter sp.
GCAAGTTAAGCGTTGAACCGGTAAGTAGCAGGGCGGTTAACGAGCCAAGTATTACAGCCGGTATAGTACAAAGTACCGTAAGCGATAGCTTAAACGACTGGTAATTGGCGGCCAGCAGTAAAAATATTACCAGCACCGCGAATAGCAAACCGTTTTGCAGGCTACTAAATGTATCTGTTAACAAACTCGACATACCTTTTACTTCGGCAATGGCGCCTTTAGGCGGTGCTCCAACTTCCCTCAAAACCTTTTGCACTGCGGCTGTGGCTGTGCCTAAATCTTTTTTATGGATGTTTGCGCTTACCGTCAAAAATCTGCGCGGGCCTGTACGGTCATATTCGCCGGGTTTATAGGTGGTTTTAAAATCGGCCACATCGCCAAGTGTTGGGCTGCTTTTACCTTTCAGCAAGGGAATCTCTTTTAGCTCATCCATGTTATTCATTACATACTCAGGTATTTGCACCTGCACCTGGTAAGTATAGGCCTTGTCTTCATCAAGCCATTGGTTTTTTTCAGTAAAGCGGCTTGATGTGGTGCTTGCCGTAACCGAGCGGCCGATGTCGGTAACATTCAGCCCGAACTGGGCTACTTTTAGCCTGTCGAGTGTAATGTCGATAACCGGCACTTTTAATGGCTGGGCTATTTGTACATCGCGCAGGTAATCAATTTTTTTGAGCTGCGTAATTACCCGGTTAGCATAATTTTCAATCGAATCCATGTTCTTGCCCGCCACGCGCACTTCAATTGGGGTTGATGCGCCCTGGCTCATAATTTTCTCGGTCATGTCAATCGGTTCAAACGTAATGCGAAGCTTGGGTAAGGCGGCTGCAATATTTTTACGCAGCGCATCCTTCAACTCATCCATGTTCATTTTATATTCCGGGTCAACCTGCACCTGCAGTACCGCCTCGTGTGTGCCGGTATTAAAAATATAAAGGTTGCTGCTGCCGTAACTGCTCGGTATCAATCCTACATAGGCCGACGATATTTCAACATGGTGGTTAACGGTTTTGTCAATTATCTGCAACACCTGTTTAGTGGCACCTTCGGTCCGTTCCAGGCGGGTGCCATCCGGCTCTTTTATTCGTATCTGGAACTGCCCGTTATTCAGTTTAGGCATCATATCTTTCCCGATTATTACAAAACACAAGCCTGCTAATAAAATAACACCAATAAGATAAACGGGGATTATTATGCGTTTGGCCGGCATCCATCTCTCTAAAATTCTCATAAACCGTAGCTTAACTTTTTCAAAAAAGTCATTTTTTTCAGGTTCGTTTTGTTCTCTCTCAAGGTGGCTGTTAACTTGTATTTCTTCTGACCGGTTCATGGCCTCGCCTGCATGAGCATGTACTTTTCCATGCTCATAATGCTGGTAACGCTCAGCTTTTATCATCCAGTTGCTTAATATCGGCACCAGGGTTTGCGCAAGTACGTACGACACAATCATTGTCAGGCCAATAGATAGCGACAGCGGTAAAAACATAGCTTTCGGCACGCCGTTCATAAGGAACGATGGAGCAAATACAGCCAGTATACACAGTAAGATCAGCAATAGGGGGAATGAAATCTCTTCGCAGGCATCATAAATTGCCTGTTTTTTTGATTTGCCCATTTCGAGGTGCTGATGTATGTTTTCAATTGTAACGGTCGCCTGGTCGACCAATATACCTATCGCAAGGGCGAGGCCGCTCAACGTCATTATGTTGATAGTCTGTCCGCAAAGGCTCAATAACAACACTCCGATTAATATGGATACGGGAATAGTTATTACCACAACCAAACTGCTGCGCAAATCGCGCAGGAAGAGTAAAACCATTAAGCCGGTAAGCAATGCACCCAGGCCGCCCTCGGTCATTAAACTCTTCACAGCATTCACCACGAAAACAGACTGGTCAAATTCGTAGGATATTTTTACGTCATCAGGCAGCAGGCTCTGCATTTCGGGCAACTTCTTTTTCAGGCTCTGCACTACCGACCAAGTAGAAGCATCTGCTGTTTTTACTATTGGGATATAAACCGAGCGCTTACCATTAATAAGCGCATAGTCTACCGTAACATCTGATGCATCGGCTACCCGCGCAATATCCTTCACGTAAATTGGCACGCCATTTTTTGTTTTTATCGGAATGTCGCCAAATTCCTCGGACTTTTTTACCAGGGTGTTAACGGTAGTTGTAAACATAATGTCGTTGAGCCGCAGGTTACCCGATGGCGACATCGCATTAAACTTTGCTAAAGCCTCAACTACTTCATCAGCCGTTAAATTATAGCTGCGTAATTTATCCGGGTCGACACTTACGGTTATAGAACGCGAGTTGGCGCCAAACGGTGGCGGAGCCGACAAGCCTGGCACCGTTGAAAATAATGGCCGGAT
>JBDUDE010000461.1:0-7916 GCA_040003105.1 Mucilaginibacter sp.
CCGGTTGAAGCAATATAGGTATATTGAAAATCAGGCTTTGTCGAATAGGTCATAATGGCCTCGTCTTTCGCGGCATCAAAAGTGCCAACCTTAACGTTTTGTATCATTATAGATAGGCCTTCGGTACCAAACGCCCCCATTATCTGCAACGTCTGCTGACTAACAATATAGTCGGTTACCGGTGTTGCCGTGCTTTTGGCTGTACCGTTAATTTTTAATGAGATACTGATAGCGTTTGATGGTGTTGTGCTGCTTTTTTTGCAGGAATTTAGCGCAACTGCGCAAATGATTAACAATAATAATGCTGGTAAAAATTTCTTCATTGTTTTAAGATTTAGTCCAGCACAAAAATAGCAAAATATTTGCTATCTGGAAATTTAATTTACCCGAAGTAAATATTTATTATTTTGAAGAAATTACACGACCGCTTTCATCCAGTGTTTCGATAACCGGCTGGTTTTGTTTATTGATGTAGATATTAAGCCGGGGCTTGCCATTGGCATCGTTTAAAAACAGCCCCACCTCGCCTTTGGCATTTTTACCTGCGAAAAGCCGTTGATGCGTATAGCCGGCATCCCTGAATTTTTTAACCCCGTTGCTGTAGGCAGCTGTATCAGCTTTCAAGTTTGCCAGCGAGTCGAAATAGGCCAATTGTTTTGATAAAGTAAAGGCTTCGTTCCTGTCCCACAGCTTTAGGCCGTAACTTCGAAACCTATTACTTTTGCCGTTTTCCTGTTCATATTGCAACTGCATTATTTGGTCGTTTTTATACTGGTCGAAGGAGTAAGTCATGCTGGCGCCTTTTTTGTCGCCATCGTAAACCAGGCCGCCGTCTTCATCGCCTTCATCGTTAAAAAATATCATACCGGCAGGCCGGTCGCGTTTGGGCAGGTCCTTATCATCCATGCGGCCCGGATGCTGTAGTTCCTTATTGCTGATAACCATACGGATTTTGCCTGTTTTTTCAACAATATTTATCCGTTCGGCGGTTAGCTCTTTGTAATGTCCGCTGTTTAACGTTAACGTATAGCCGATAAAAGCCAACACAATAACGGTGAGCACAATGGCGTAAATTTTTAATATTTTAACTTGTTTTGGTAAATCTTCCATGAATGATTTTGGTTTTGATTGGCTAAAACTACAAAATTTTGGAAAATTTGAAATGACCGCCGTAGAAACGCGATGCTTCGCGTCTAAATGCGGACAGGCTCACCGTGCCTTCTCTGTCCCTCCGTGGTTAAAAACCCCGCTAATGCAAAATCTTAAACACCACTTCCTTCATCAACCCGCCATGGTCGGTATTAGAGTCAACACCTTTGCTTTTTAAATCATATTCGCGCAGGTAACTGATAATCTGCATGGTTTTACTATAATTAAAGCTGCGGGCAGCCTGCTCATAATCTTTTATAAAATAAGGACTAATGCCCAACTCCCGGGCAAGCGTTTGCGGCGTTTTATCTTTTACATAATGATAGGTAAGCACCTTGCTGAAAAACGAAAACAGGTTACCCAATACCAGCACAATTGGATTAGCCTTGGGGTTGGCTTCAAAGTAATTGATGATCTGGTTGGCTTTAAGGGCATCTTTGCGGCCCAGTGCGGCCTGCAACTCAAAAACATTATATTCCTTACTGATGCCGATGTTGTCGTGAATGTGCTTCAAGGTAATTTCCTGCCCGGCCTGCACGTTCAGCATCAGTTTTTCCAACTCGTTTGATATTTTCGACAGGTCATTACCCAGGTATTCCGACAACATCAGCGAGGCCTGCGGGTTTATTTTATAACCTTTTTCAGCTATAAAACCCTCAATCCATGCCGGTATCTTGCTATCATACAACGCTGCCGACTCAAATATCAGCCCGCTTTTTTCAATTGCCTTATAGGTTTTTTTACGCTTATCAAACTTGCCGTATTTGTAGCAAAACACCAATATGGTGCTGGGCAGCGGATTTTCCAGGTAGCTAAGCAAGGGGTTTATGCCTTTTTTGTCGGCGTCATCGCTGCCCCATTTCATATCCTGCGCCTCTTTAACCAAAACCACCTGGTAATCGGCCATCATGGGGTAGCGTTTAGAGGCGTTTAGCACGGTCATTATATCGGTATCCTTGCCGTACAGAACAGTTTGATTAAAGCCTTTTTCAGCCTCGGATAATAGTTTCCGCTCCACATATTCGCTTACCAAATCAATAAAATAAGGCTCCTCGCCATGCAATAAATACACAGGCTTGTACTTTTTATTTTTAAGATCTTTAATAATATCTGCGGCGCTCATATCAGGGTGCAAATTAGTGAAAATTTGGTGAGTGGAGAGTAGAGAGTTGTGAATAGTCAGCCCGCAGTTTATTCATTTCTCACAATTGAATGTCGTTTACTTAAGCTTTATCGTATGCCTCACCTAAATCCTCTCCAAAGGAGAGGACTTTACCTGCGCTCTTTTTAGAACCCTCTCCTTTGGAGAGGGCAGGGTGAGGCCAAACGCCAGCTACTATCAGTAATCGTCACACTTTAAGTAAACGACATTGACTCACCATTCTCCACCCGCTATAGGATTGTTCCAACAAAATCTTCATTTTCGTACCATGGATCTGCTGCTGCCGCTCAACCTTCCGCCCTACCCTTTCAAAATAACTGACGCTAACGGCCAGCTAACTTTGTTCGATGTTATCAGGAAGCGCGACATTATCATCACCCCCGAAGAATGGGTGCGCCAGCATTTTGTACAGTATTTGATCAACCAAAAAAAATACCCTAAATCGCTGATAAAGCTCGAGGGCGGCCATAAGCTGCATGGTATGGCCAAACGCACCGATATTGTGGTTTACAACCCCTCAGGCGAGAAAATTTTATTGGTTGAGTGTAAAGCTCCCTCGGTAACCATCGACCAAAAGACCTTTGACCAGGTGGCGCGGTATAACATGGTGCACAAAGTGAAATTACTGGCGGTTACCAACGGCCTGCAACATTATTATTGCCGCATTGATTTTGATAAACAGGGATATAAATTCATTGAGGATATGCCGCTTTACCCAACCGTTTGAGTAGAAACGGCAAAAACCAGGTTCTGAATTTTTTCCATCAGTTGCTCTGGTTTAAAGGGCTTTGATACATAATCATTCATGCCAGCGTTTAACACCTGTTCCTCAATATCCAGTAGCGCAGCAGCGGTTAATGCAATAATAGGCACGTTTGCTTTTTTGGCATCGGGCAGTTTCCTTATTCCCATCGAGGCATCAAAACCATTCATTACCGGCATCTGCAAATCCATCAAAATAATGTCGAAATCGCCATTCCGGAAGGTCTCAATTGCCTTTTCGCCATTTTCGGCGATGGTGGGCGATATTTTCCATTTGGAAAGCAGCTTTTTCATCAGCAAAACGTTCACCGGGTTATCTTCGGCAATCAGTATGCGCAGGTTGCTCAGGCTATCTGTATTTTGCAGCAGCGGGTGTTTGTCGCTAACCTCGTTGCTACCGGCATTTGATACCTGGAACTCCATATTGAAAGAAAACTCCGAACCTTCGCCCAACTTACTGGATACATGCATTTGCAGGCCCTGCAGTTCGAGCAGGCGTTTTACTATGGCAAGCCCCATACCAGTGCCACCATACTGGCGCGTTGTGGTGATGGATTCTTGGGTAAACGGCTCAAAAATACTTTGCAGGTTATTTTTGTCGATACCAATACCGGTATCTTTTACGGTGAAGGTTACCCTTACTTTATCATTACGGTCTTCATAGCAAAACGCCTTTACATAAATTTTTCCTTCCCGGGTAAATTTAATGGCATTATTAACCAGGTTAAACAGTATTTGGGTGAACCGCGTTGGGTCGCCAAAAAGCACCCTGTTTTGAAGCGCCGGGTCTATTTTTAAAGCAAACGACAGGCCCTTTTCTTCAGCCTTTATTTTTTGCGCACCGCAAATATTCTGCATCAAATCAACAAAGTTGAACTTAACGTTTTCAAAATTAACCTTGCCTGCCTCTATCTTATTAAAATCAAGCACATCATTTACTATCGACTGCAGGTTGTTTGCCGACGATTTCAGCACGTTGAGATTTTCTTTCTGATCGGGCCGGGGATTGGCCATTATCATCAGGTTGCTCATGCCCACTATGGCATTCAGCGGCGTACGTATTTCGTGCGACATGGTCGCCAAAAACTCCGATTTTACCTGCGATGATTTTTCGGCTTTGCTGATTGCCAGTTCAAGTTTGCCATTTAGCACCGCCTGGTCATCGCTGGTTTGCTTAAGTTGCTTAATATTTTTAACAAACGCGCTGTAAAAATGGCTGTGGATATAAATGATAATAATGAAGTTGGCAAACATGCTGATGATGATTGTCGACTGGTCAATCTCCTCGGGCCTTAGCGGGATAAAATAGCTTTGGTTATAGTTCAGCACATAAAAGGTGAGCACCGGTATAATGTTTATGAGCGAATAACCCAGCCCTGCGCGCTGACCCAGCATATAGTAGCTAAACAACACCACCAGCAAAATAACCTGGATGGTAATAATATCCACCTTTTGGATGGTTATAAAAACATTGGTTAAGTTTATCAGCGTAGCAATTATCAGCAGCGCGTGCGATATCACCCGCCACTCGGGTTTGTAGGTAAGGTACTTAAACAGGCAAATTACACAACAAAACACTACTGCCGCCGTAACCGACAAAAATTCAAGATGCTGAAGATAGACGCTCAAAAACAGCCCCCCTACCACCACCATCACTATCCAAAGCCCATAATAAAGCAGGCGGATACGGGCCTGGTCGAGGATGGATTGTTCAGTCGAGAGTATATTGGATAAGGAAAAGTTAAAAAAGCTTGCGTCCTTGCTCATTAATATAGCACTAATCTGTTAAAGTTGCCCATAAAATTCAATAATAGCAAGCGGTGTAGAAAACTAAGCACCCTTGCTCATCATAATTTATCGCAAACAGATATGCAATTAACAAGCCAAAGCTGCCAGGCCTTCTTCAATTATCGACAGCTTTGCTTCGGCGTCCGCTTTTTTCTTTAACTCAACCTCAATAATTTCGGGTTTCGCATTGGCCATAAAACGCTCGTTGCCTAACTTTGAGTTAACCGCCTTTAAAAATCCAACCAAATAATCCTTCTCTTTTTGCAGCTTGGCGCACTCTTCAACCGGGTCTATTTTCTCGTCCAAAGGCACGTAAAACTCATCAGTTGAGGCCATAAAGCCTGCGGCCTGTGCCAGCTTGCCGGTAACAAACTCCAACGCGTTTGTGTTGGCCAGTTTAGTTATAATTAATTCGTAAGTTTTATAATCAACCTGTGAATTTGCTTTTACCGAAAGACCCAATTTTTCTTTTGGTGAAATTTGTTTTGTGTTACGAATATTGCGAACCTGGGCTATAATTTGTTTTGCGATCTCCACCTCGTCAAGCAGTCGTGTATTTATTTGCCCACCTTTCGGCAATTGGGCAACTATGCAGCAATCAAGCTCCGACCGCACCCCAAACAGCTCATCGTGCCATAGCTCTTCGGTAATAAACGGCATAAACGGGTGCAGTATTTTCAGGATGTTTTCAAAAAACCGAACCGTTGCCGAATAGGTTTCGCCGTCGATGGCCTGTTTATCAACACCTTGCTGGTAAGCCGGCTTCACCATCTCCAGGTACCAGGCGCAAAAGTCGTCCCATACCAGCTTGTAAGTGATCATCAACGCCTCCGAAAGGCGAAACTGCGTAAAGGTGCCTTCAATTTCGGTTAAAGCCTGGTTAAAACGGCTCTCAAACCAATCAATGGCAACAGCATTGTGGTTTTCAAGCTTTTCATCAACCTCCCAGCCTTTAACCAGCTTAAATGCATTCCATATTTTGTTGGCAAAATTACGGCCCTGCTCACAGTAACTTTCATCAAACATCAGGTCGTTGCCGGCAGGCGAACAAAGCAGCATCCCTACCCTAACGCCGTCGGCACCAAATTTTTCAATCAGTTCCAGCGGGTCCGGGGAGTTACCCAATGACTTAGACATTTTGCGACCAAGCTTATCCCTAACTATCCCGGTTAAGTAAACGTTTTTAAACGGTGCCTCGCCCCTGAACTCGTGGCCGGCCATAATCATCCTGGCCACCCAGAAGAACAATATCTCTGGCGCGGTAACCAAATCGTTGGTTGGATAATAATAGTTGATGTCGGCATTGTTCGGGTCCTTAAAACCATCAAACACCGATATCGGCCACAGCCATGCTGAGAACCAGGTATCAACTACGTCTTCTTCTTGAACTAAGTCTTCTATCTTGATTCTTGACTCTTGATTCTTGGTTCTTGCCTCCTCAAATGCTTCTTCCCTGCTTTTCGCAATTACAAACTGGCCGTTTGGCAGGTACCACGCAGGTATTTGCTGTCCCCACCAAAGCTGGCGGCTAATACACCAATCCTTTATATTTTCCATCCAATAACGGTAGGTATTGGTAAATTTATCAGGTATCAGCTTTATTTCGCCTTTCAACACATAATCAAGTGCGGGCTGCGCCATTTCGGTCATTTTACAAAACCACTGCATGGAAAGCTTGGGTTCGATAACGGCATCCGTACGTTCCGAAAATCCAATTTGTGATTTATAATCTTCAACCTTTTCTAAATAACCATCAGCCTCAAGCAGCGCGGCTATTTTTTTACGGGCGGCAAAACGGTCCTCGCCAACCAGTATCTGTGCTTTTGCGTTCAGTGTACCGTCATCATTTAAAATATCGATTACCTGCAGGTTGTGTTTTTGGCCCAATTCGTAGTCATTCAAATCGTGCGCCGGGGTTACCTTTAAACAGCCGGTACCGAAATCCATGGTAACGTATTCGTCCAATATAACCGGTATTTCCCTGTTGATTAATGGAATCAATACCTTCTTCCCATGTAAATGCAGATACCGTTCATCATTTGGATTGATACAGATAGCCGCATCAGCCATAATAGTTTCAGGCCTTGTAGTGGCAATCGTCAGGAAGCTCGTTTTTTCATCTTGATTCCTGGCTCTTGACTCTTGGCTCAAATGATACTGTATATAATAAAGCTTCTGGTTAACCTCTTTACGAATAACCTCTTCATCGCTTAACGCAGTTTTTCCTTGCGGGTCCCAATTTACCATGCGTATGCCGCGGTATATCAGCCCTTTTTTATAAAGGTGGATAAAAGTATCAATAACAGCTGCCGAAAGGTCCTCTTCCATAGTAAAACGCGTGCGGTCCCAATCACAGGATGCGCCCAGCTTTTTCAATTGTTCGAGGATAATACCGCCGTATTTTTCTTTCCATTCCCAGGCATAGGCTAAAAACTCTTCGCGGGTAAGGTCTTTTTTGCTGATGCCGCGGTCTTTAAGCATAGCAACAACTTTAGCTTCAGTGGCAATGCTGGCATGGTCGGTACCCGGTACCCAGCAGGCATTTTTGCCTTTCATGCGCGCGCGGCGAACCAACACATCCTGTATGGTATTGTTCAACATATGGCCCATGTGCAGCACACCGGTTACGTTTGGCGGGGGTATTACAACAGTATAAGGTTCGCGTTCATCAGGCACCGATTTAAAAAAATCGTGCTTTAACCAGTAGCTGTACCATTTTTCTTCAGTCTCTTGCGGCAGGTATGTTTTAGAAGTACTCATAAGGGTGCAAATTTAATAAATAGTTCATGGTTCATGGTTCATAGTTCATAGTTTTTTGAGCAGTTCATGGTTGATGGTGCATAGTTCATAGTTTTTTGAGCAGTTCATAGATGATGGTTCATAGTTCATAGCCGAAAAGGAAATAGTAGCAGTGGCAAGTAGCCTAGCAGTTATCTATTGCTTTGAATGAGAATATTCAGAACTACTATATTCAGCAACTAATTCAGTTTTTTTTTACTCCGCCCCATCTATCTCTTGCCCTGCCACTGCAACTACTTACTGCTACTTATTCTAT